>JAGVKR010000109.1 GCA_020050375.1 Planctomycetales bacterium | reverse complement strand
TCGCCCGGGCGCGGGCCGGTTCGAGCGGCCCCGATTTCGTCAAGTCGGCGAGCGATCCGCCGCCGACGTGCTCCATGACGATGAGCGGCACCCCTTCGCTGTCGTCAACGGAGAAAATCGTGCAGACATGCGGGTGGTGGAGGGCGGCCGCCGTGCGGGCTTCCTTCATCACGACAGCCGGTGTCGAAACCTTGGCCGTCTGAATGACTTTGATGGCGACCGTCCGCTCGAGTTTGAGATCGCGCGCTCGGAAGACAGTGCCGAACGATCCGCTTCCGAGTTTTGTTTCGAATCGATAATGCGCAAGCACGCTGCCGGGCACGATTGCCGCGGCCGCGTCGAGAGTCGCCGTGCCGACCGTCCAGTTCTCGGGGCACAAACCCCCCGATTGCAGCGCATCGAGCACGCGCAGCAACTCGTCGGTGCGCCGGCCGACGCTGGTGTTGTGAACGGTCGAATACTGGAGGACGCCGTTCGGGTCGATGATGAACAGCCCGCGGAGCGCCAGCTTCTGCCATTCCAGAAACACGCCGTAAGCGCGGCAGGCGATTCCCTCGGGATCGGACGCAAGCGGGAACGACAGGCCGGCCAATCCCCCTTGCGACCGTGGCGCGACAATCCATTGCTCGTGCGTTGCGACCGAATCGGTGCTGACGCCCAAAAGCTCGCAGCCGCGCTTTTGAAACTCCTCGATCCGCGTGCTGAGCGCCGTCAGCTCGGTGGGGCACACGAGCGAAAAATCGCGCGGATAAAACACCAGCATCAACCACCGCCCGCGATAGTCTGCGAGACTGGCGACGTGCGCCCCGTCAGAGCCGCGGGTGGTGCACGGCAATGAAATATCAGGAGCCAGACTTCCAACCATGAGCGGCGGCGGCATGGAAAACCTTCGTGTGTCGCGCGGCAGGTCACAGAAACCCCGGGGTGCCGAGGCCCGTCGGGATTCTCCATTTTTGCCATCGCCATCGCGTCAGCAAGGCCCGCCAGGAAATACCCAAGTCGCATTCAGAAATTCAAAAATGTGTGCCGTTGCACATTTTTGAAATTTAGGCAACTTAGCGCCGCAAAGCATAAACGGGTCGGCGGGGTCCGATCCTGCGAATGGACGGCGAAGATGGCGAGATCGTGGTTTATCAGAATAGACCATATAGTATACAAATGTACAATAATCTTGTCAAGACAAGCCAGATGCGAGGAGCGGGACCGTTGCGGAACGATTTCGTCTCGTGCGCCGGTGTCGGTCGCGACCGTGAGCGCCAGACGGTTCGCAAGGTCGACCATAAAGAGTCGGGCCATGTCGGCGGATCGCCTGTCGAAAGCGATCGTCCTGGCGAAGCGATCATTGCCAAGCGAAACGTCGAATTTCATTCGTCCGCAGCACGGACTGACAGTTGCTGACGGTCCGTGCTACGGGTGGGGCGGCGACGAGCGGGGTTATAACTTCAGCAGCGTGTCAACCGTGCTGAGCAACTCGCGCATCTCGAACGGCTTGTGAAGAAAGCCGTGAGCCCCTTTCGCCTGGGCGATATCGCGATGTCGTTGTTCGTCGTTGGCGGTCATCACCACGATCCGCGGGCCCGAGTCACCCCGGCCTCCGATGCGGTCCAATACGCCGAATCCGCTCCGCCGGGGCATCATCACGTCGAGGACAATCAGGTCGAGCGACTCGCGTTCGGCGCAAATCAGCCCTTCGTGCCCGTCGCACGCGGTGAGCACCTCGTAGCCGTGCTTTTCGAGAATGAGCCGCGTGGCTTCCAGGAACTGCCGGTCGTCGTCGACCACCAGAACCCGCTTCGGCTTTGGATCGTCCATTGCAGCACCTTCCCCTGTCGGCCCTGCGAGTCGGTTCGTTCTACGGCCAGGCAACTGGTTCAACCTTAGTTCACTCCGGTCAACATCGTGGTGCGAATTGGCAACATCCAAGGCAAAATTCGGGCCAATCGCGAGGCGATCGGCCCAATTGGATCGACGATACGAGTCAATTTGCAAATGCCGCGACTTCCCCGAGTTCTGATTCTACCGATTCCCATGAAAATCACAGTTGCTTTTCCAAATTGCCGGCGAATTGACTAGACTGGAATCGTGAAATCCCTATGGCCGGGCCGGACGATCGTGCACCGTTGTTGCTTTTTGCGACGTTCCGGTACTGCCGGAATGCCTCTCGCGGGGCATTCTGCATCCGGCATCGAAATCGGGCTCGGAGAGTCTAAGGCCGAAGCCATGGTCCTGCTCCCGCCGGGGCGCTCGACTGCGGTTGCATTCGACCGCTGTCGGGCTCGATGGGAATACCAGTGTTGATGCGAAGTCGGACGCCTCTGCGCCTGTTGTGCCGAGGGATTGACGAGTGTGTGCCTGAGCGTGCGCCCTGAGGGGCGGGTTCTCGACCTTTCTGTTACTTTTTCTTTCCGGAAACATTCATCGTGTCTGCAACGGCTGTGATCGGACTGCAATGGGGCGACGAAGCCAAGGGAAAAATTGTGGACCTGCTGACCGACCAGCACGACGTCGTCGTGCGGTATCAGGGGGGCAACAATGCCGGCCACACGGTGGTCTGTAATGGACAAACGTACAAACTCTCGTTGTTGCCGGTCGGCGTGCTCCGGCCGCAGGTGACGTCGGTCATCGCGACGGGAGTGGTCATCAACCCCAAAGCGCTCCTGGGCGAAATCGAAGGTCTGAAGTCGCGCTCGATGCCGGTCGGAAGCAATCTGCTCATCAGCGACCGGGCACATGTGATTTTCCCACACCATGTCGCCGAAGAGGCGGCACTGGAGGAGAGTCGCAAGGACAACGCCATCGGGACGACGATGCGCGGCATCGGCACCTGTTACCGCGACAAAGCGGGGCGCACGCACGCGATTCGCGTTGGCGACCTGTACTATCCCGACATTTTCCGAACTCGTCTGGCCGACATCGTCGCGCAGAAAAATACGATCCTGCGGGCCCTCGCACCGGCCTTCACTCCGCTCGATGCCGGGCAAATCGCCGAGGAGTATCTGGGTTACGCGAAACAACTCGAACCGCACGTCATAGATACTACGAGCTTTTTGCACAAGTCGCTGGCGCAGGGAAAGAAATTGCTGTTCGAAGGAGCGCAGGGAAGCCTGCTCGACATCGACCATGGCACATTTCCGTTCGTGACGTCGTCAAGCAGCTCGGGATGCGGCATTCACTCGGGGAGCGGCGTGCCCGAGCGGAGCATTTCGCGAATGATTGGCGTCGTGAAGGCTTACACGACGCGCGTCGGCGGCGGGCCGTTTCCCACAGAGCTCAATAACGCGATCGGTCAGCACATTCGCGACGTGGGACGCGAGTATGGCACGGTGACGGGGCGCCCCCGGCGTTGCGGCTGGTTCGACGCCGTCGCCGCAGGTTACGGCGCGCGGATCAGCGGCGTCGACTGCATCGCAGTGATGCTCCTCGACGTGCTGAGCCAGCTCGACGAGATCAAGGTCTGCACGGCTTACGACATCGACGGTGAACGAACGACCGACTTTCCCAGCCACGTCGAAGCCCTCGCTCGCGCGAAGCCCGTGTACGAAACGCTCGCCGGGTGGAAGTCAGATATTTGCGGCGTCCGCAAATTGGCGGACTTCCCGAAAGCGGCCCGCGACTATCTCGAAACGCTGGGTGAACTGCTCGGTAAACCGGTCGAGATCATCTCCGTCGGGCCTGACCGGGAGCAGACGATTCTCGATTGATGTGAGTCTGGTCGTATGCCGCCGATCGTCACGACGCGTCGTCCGTCGGGCCCGAGCGGGCTGACGGTGCGGTTCATTCTCACAGCCGCCGCGATCTACGCGGCCGTTGGAGGAATCACCTGGGCATTGGTCCGATTCTTTCCGGCGCATGAAGTGGCCGCCGAGGCGATGTTCCCTCCGGTTTTCTGGGGGACCACGGCGTTCCTCTTCGCCGGCAGTTATTCGCTCCAGCGCAGCGTATGGATGGTGCAGCGCGAGAAGCAGGGGCCATTTCGGCGGTCACTGATCGCGGCGATGGTCTTGGGAACACTGTTCGTGACCGTTCAGAGCTACGGCTTGTACAGCCTGGTTCGCCACCAGAAACCAAACGAAGTCCAAACCGGCGCCAATGCGTTTTTGACTCTGTTCGCCGCTCTGCATGCAATGCACTTCACGCTGGCCCTCTTGTGCCTGGTGTGGGTCACGCTCAGCGCGCTGGCCGATCGCTACGATCACGAATACTTCTGGGGCGTCAAACTCTGCGCCCTGTTCTGGCATGCTTTGGGGATCGTCTGGCTCGTGATCCTGATGGCGTTTCTGATGGCGACGAGTTAACAACCGGCGAGCGGGGGGCGTGAGCCCCCTGAACCTCTCAATTTCGCTTCAAGCCGATCCCTTGGAAGCTCGTTTCCGATACCACTCAAACAACGTCACAAAACACGGCGTAAACTTCTCCGGTTCGCGAGCAAACATAGCGGCGATCTCGTCGAGTGAATGGAATGTCGCCGCCAGAATCTCGTGCGGATCAACCCGCAGCGATGCGTCACTGACGACTCGATACAGAACTGTGTGCTCGAGTGACGTTTCCGGCCCGGCGGGAAATTTGCGCAGCCGCTCCAAAGGACAGCCAGCCAAGCCCAGCTCTTCCTCCAGCTCGCGAGGCGCCGCCTCGTCGTACGTCTCGCCCGCCCCGAGATGCCCCGACGCCGACGACGTGTATGCGAGGGGATACTCGTCCTTCTCAGCCGAGCGCAACTGGAGCAACAGCTCCCCCCGCGAGTTGAACACAAACACGTGGACGGCCCGGTGCAACAACTTGCGGGCATGAACGACCGATCGCGGCAATTGGCCGATCACGGCATCATGTTCGTCACAAACGTCGAAGAGCTCTTCAGGCATGGCAGTTCTGGCTGATTCGAAAGCGTGCATTGATCGCCGCATTGCAATATTACACAATCAAGCGCGCCTGTCGTGTTCCGCCCCGGAGGGAATTGGCGCATGTCCAACGTGAAACGTCTTGGAATGGTGGTTCTCGCAATCGCCGTACTGGTGGGGAGCCCCCTCGGCTACCATCATTTCATTTGGTGGCCCCGTGCCTACCCTTATGGCTGGAGTCACAGTTGTGACAAACAACTTTACTTCGCGCTACAGACTTATGCCGAAACCAACGCCAGCTTTTTTCCGGCGGGCGAAGCCAGCCCGGAAGCGTCGCTGAGCCTCCTCGCGCGACCGCCCCACAACGTCCATGCCGAGATTCTCCGTGGCAAGACCATTCCAAAAGACGTTGTCGAAGCGAAGCTGAATCGCGGCGAGCTCCTCGATCCGACGACGTGCGGCTGGCACTATGCGGAAGGATCCCGCAACGACGACGATTCGCAAATCGCGCTGTTCTGGGACAAAGCTGGACTGAATCACAATGGCATGCGCCTCGCCGATGGAGGTCACTCTGTGGCGCGAATCAACGGATCAATCGAGCGAATTGCCGGGAAGGATTGGCAGGCGTTCCTCGAAGAGCAGAAGCGGCTGATTGATGAGCGCGACGCGCGGCGAGCGAAGAAGGCGGCCAACGAACTTCGGTCTGATGACGAGCAAATCGACGAGCCCGAATGAATTGCCAAACCGGCGTTACACGTTCGCGGCACGTCACGAACGCTCGTCGTCCGGGGAATCGGCCGGCCGCTCCTCCGCCGGCTCGACGCTCACCAGCTTGTAGAGCGTATCGACCATCCCCGAGGCGACGTCGGCCAGGTGCGTCTGCAAAATGACGCGCAGCCGGTATAGAACCTCGCGGTCGTGATTGATGCGGGCCGCGGTCGCCTGCACTCCTTCTTCGCGCAGCGCTCCTCCCGTCGCGAACTGGCTGTACAACTCGTCCCAGTCGTCGGGAGACCAGCCGACAAACAGCTCCGGTTGCTCGGCGGCCACCTGCGTGACGATCGGGTTCGTGGCCCGGTCGAATGAAGTTCGGAGTGCGGAGTGCGGAATGCGGAGTGACGAATTCGGAGTTGGGAACTCGGAGTGCGGAATCTGCCCTTCGGGAAGGTCGATGCCATCCCCATCGCGCCGTTCCACGTCATGTCTCGTCACTCCGCACTCCGCACTCCGCATTCCGAACTCACCCTGCAAGCTCTCGACCGGCACGTCGAACACCCCGGCCAGCTTGTGCAGCGTCGACGCCCGCGGGTGATGGATTTCGTTCCGTTCGAGATGGAACAGCGTCGTGCGTGAAATTCCGGCGGCGGCAGCGACGCGATCCATGTTCCAGCCGCGCTGCAATCGGAGCGCATGCAGCCGGCGAGCAAGTGACGAGTCACCGGCGTCCGCCTGGGTTCGACCGAAGTCACGCTTCATACCGTCACCTGTCATCAAAATGAACACAACGGAACATTTTCTGAACGAAGTTGAGTTTTCCGTCTTGTAATATATACAAACGTACAGTATACTATGCCGCAGCAGATGTCAATCGAAATCGACGGTCACTTCCCCGCAGCCGGGCCGCGCGGCGAGCAAAGACGCGGGCCCGTGTTTCACCACGAGAGGGACAGCATGGTTCGAGAAACGCGTTTTTCGTTCGACGACGGCATGAATGTGAACTTCCCCGCGCCGCGCGACAGCTTCGACGACGACGACCTCGACGATTTCGTCGCCGACGGAAAGCCGGCGCCGAAAACGGCCCGTCCGTCACGGCGCGAACCGAGGCGAGCTCACCCCGACGATCGCCGTCCCGACCGCCGGCATCTGGCGGGAGGGGATTGGCAGAAGCCAACCACGCCCGAGGAGCGCGCTACAGGGGCGGGGGGCGATGAAAGAGGATCGAGGATGGAAGATCGAGGATAGAGAGCATTGGGGAGCGTCGCCCCGACGCGCTTCGTTCGATCTTCAGTCCGCCAGCCCGTACCGGACGATGCACAAAATCGCCTGGAAGCCGTCACGCCAGCCGATCTTCTTTCCCTGGGCGTACGTGCGGCCCGAGTAGCTGATTGACATTTCGTAGACACGGCAATGGCGGCGGGCCACCTTCGCCGTCACCTCGGGCTCGAAGCCGAAGCGGTCCTGACGCAGCGTCGGCAGAATGTCGATGAGCACTTCCCGACGGAAGACCTTGTAACAGGTTTCCATGTCGGTCAGATTGAGATTCGTGAAGCAATTGGAGAGGGTCGTCAGAAACTTGTTCCCGAGATAGTGCCAGAAGTAGAGCACGCGGTGCGGGTGGTCTCCCAGAAAGCGACTGCCAAAGACCACATCGGCTTTGCCTTCCACGATCGGCTGCAACAGGCGGGGGTATTCCGACGGCTCGTATTCGAGGTCGGCATCCTGAACGATGACGAGGTTGCCGGTGGCCTTCGCAAAGCCGGTTCGCAGCGCGGCGCCCTTGCCCCGATTCTGCTCGTGGCGATCGGTCACGATCCGGTTGAACTCATCCTGAAGCTCGTCTGCGAGGGCCCGCATCACATCCAGCGAACGATCGCGGCTGCAATCGTCGATAAGGATGATCTCCTTGCGGATGGGCACGGCGGCGACCCGCACGACGAGATCGCGGAGTGTCTTTTCTTCGTTGTAAACCGGGATCACGACCGAGAGCACGAAGCTTTCAGGGATCTCGTAGATTCCCAGTTGACGGCAGATGGACTCGCCAAGCGCCCGCCTCAGGGAAGAATACCATTCATTTGAAAACGGTCGATCGTCTGCAACCACAGTCGAGTCTTCCAGGGAGGACATGGGGTCACTTTCAGGCGGGTTGAGCATCCGGAACAAGCACGATTTTGCCGGCGAGCGTTCCCTTCTTGTCGAGCGTGTTGTCCTGCTGCAACTGATGAGCGACGGTGGCCTGCGACAGCGGGAGCGTGATCCCGATGGCCGGGTGCCAGCCGCCGCGCACATAGAGATCGTTGATCGCCTGCGCGCATTCGCGCTGCTCGTCAGCCGAGGCGTTGAACATGGCAAAACCGACCAATGACAGATCTTTGACGTAGAACGGCCCCAGAGGAAACTCGGGACGGACCTGTCGACCGGCCATGACGATTACTCGCCCGCGCGGCGCCATCATGCTGATCGTGCGATCGAACGTCGGCTCGCGGAGCGTCTCGAACCAGACATTAATCCCGCCGGTGGGAGCCGCGATTTGACGGATTTCGTCGTCCAGTGTCGGTGAGCGGTAGTCAAGCACGAAGTCGGCCCCGAGGCTGAGGCAATAGGCTCGCTTCGGAACGGTCCCCGCCGTCGTGATCACTCGTGCTCCCGCCGCCTTTGCCTGCTGGATGACCGACGAGCCGACGCCGCCCGCTCCGCCGTTCACGAACAACAATTCGGACGCCTGGATTTTGGCGAATCGAAATAGTCCGAGGTAGGCGGTGATGCCGACCAGCGCGCCCGCCGCCGCTTCGACATCGGTCTCGTTCGGAGGGGTCGGATAGAGCCACTTCTCGTCGATCGCGACGTATTCGGCGAACGTTCCCTGGCGCCCGAACAACCCCTGGTTGCTCCCCCACACGCGATCGCCCACCTTGTAGCGTCGAACGCTGCGCCCCACGACCTCGACCGTCCCAGCGACATCGCAGCCAATCACAGCCGGAAAACGGAGCGGCATGGCGATCATGCCCCCCCGGATGTACGTGTCGATCGGGTTGACCGCGACCGCACCGACCTTGATCAGGACTTCCCCCATCCCCGGCTGCGGTTTGGGAAGTTCGCCGTACTGGATGACGTTCGGCGCGCCTGTTTCGAGGATGTAGGCTGCTTTCATGACGATGGATTGAGATTTGTTTGCCGTGACGATCTTCACCTCTGCCGCCCTGTATTACGGCGGCGTCCCCAAGCCGGCGGGGCAATTCACGTTATTTCCCTGAGGTTCGTATCTTAGTTTTTCATAACCTCTCTGTCGGTGGCACCGCCGCAGCGAACCAATCCGCGTGCCAATAACGGAGATGCCCCAGGATCAACAACGTGACCAGCGTCACAAGACTCATCCCTGCACCCCAGTATAGGGAGCGAGGACGATAGTTCCAGACAACGGTGTGGTTTCCAGCCGGAACATCCACGCTGCGAAAAATTTCGTCCGAAATTAACGAATTTGCCGGCTCGCCGTCGACCGTCACACGCCAGCCGGGATACGCCAGATCCGTCAGAATCAGCCGTCCGTCGCCCTTTGAGGCGGTCTCAATCGTGATGCGGCAGGGCTGATACTCCACCAGCCGCGCCGAGCGGTCGGACGGGCTGTCACTCCATGCCAGACGATTGCGGCTGCCCGATAAACGGTAAAGAAACAACGGTTCGTTCCCACCGCGGGCCAGGGTCTGATTGAGAAACGGATCGACCCCGGCCCACGCCAGAATGATCGGCCACATCGATGATTCGAGTCGAACAAAGCTGAGCAAATGCGTCACGCCGGCCCGGCGGAACCAGGCAATTTGCTCATCCGTCGGTCTCTGGCGGAAATCAAACTCACCCGGCAGTTGCAGGTTGGGATCGAAATAGGCTGACGGCCCCAACCCCAGATACGTTGGAAGCGTCGCCGCTCCCAGCATCGACGGGAGGTTTTTCCCTTCGCTGAACAGTCGAACAGGCTGAGTCTCCTGGGACAGGATTTTTCGCAGGGGACTCGAATCGAGGCGCTTGACCGGTGGATGAGATACGAGGTAAACAAACTTCGACTGCGGACCCACGAGCCATTCAATTTCGGTCATCAGCCACGGATCGGCGACCGTTTGCCGGCTGACCAGCCAGAGATCGCCGATCGACAGGGCAAACACAAACGCGATGACAAGCCGGCGTCCCGAACCGCGGCATCGTTGCAGAAACCGATCGAATCCGAAACCGGCCCACAGCCCCACCGCCAGCGTGGCGACGATCCCGAATCGTCCCGGGCCTTCGAAGAAACTGAATCCGGGCAGGTGCTTCGTCACCGGAATCAGGATGCCGGTGGCGTAGGCAACCGCCCCCAGCCCCAGCCCCAGCCAGATCGCCAGCCGGCGATCAAGCCGGCGACGCGTCGTCCAGAAAGCCCATCCCGCCAGGGCCATCGGCAGTAAACCGAAGTACAGATGTGCTTCGACTCGATTGGTCCTTGGTCCGCCAACCAGAATCGTCTCGTTGAACGCCTGATCGCCGATGTACCAGTGCCACGGGGCGACCACTTGCAGCAAGTAGCGGGGAGGAATGTATCCGTAACCGGGATCGTGCTCGGCGCTCAAACCTTTCCGTTGACTCTGCTGCTTCAATTCCCAGGTGGGAAGCAACTGAACCGCTGCCAGCAGGAACGCGCCGGCGATCGCCACTGCGAGCACTGCGCCTGCCGCGCGGGGCGACTCCTGACATTTCGTGTGCGATTCGCCGGAACCGAACCACAGCCGCAACAGTACGTAAGCGACGACGGTGAGTTGCGAGACAAACGCCAGCGTGAAATGCCCGGCGAGCATCTGCACTCCGAGCACAACGGTCAACCCGATGGCAAACCGCCAGGCCCTCGTTTGCAGAAAACGCTCGACACACCACAACGCCAGCGGCAACCACGCACCGCCGACAATCGCCCATTCGAGGCAGATTCGAGCCGGGAACCAGCCGTAGGTGAAGACGAGCGATGCCAGTCCTGCGCCGATCGGAGCCAGCCCGATCTGCCGGGCGAACATCCAAGTGAACACAAACGCCAGCACGTAATGCACAATCTGGCTGGCGTTGAAGGCGGAGTTGAGATCGAGCCAGTAATAGAGGGGCAGGTTCAGCGGATAGAATACGCCGGTCTGACTCTCCGCCAGTTGCGGATACCCCCACCCGATCCGGTTATTCCAGATCGGGAGCGCGCCTTCGCGCAGTTGTTCGGCGAAGAACGCCTTCTGCGGGAGAAAATAGGCGTAGATGTCGCTGCCGACGAGCCCCCCGCCGGTCCAGAGACACAGCCAGAATACGAGCGTCAAACCCACGGCGACGAAGACAACACCTGCCGCGCGAATTGTCTTGCGACGGGTGTCCAACGAAGTCGAATTGGTTGCAGAGGGACCGGCCGCCACGACACACTCCCATCAGGCCGGGAGCGCTTTGCGCTCAATCGTCCCGCATGACATAGGGCAACAGCCCCATGAAGCGTGCCCGCAGAATGGCTCGTCGTACGGCGCGCTGGAATTTGGCGCAGTTGCCGGTCCGCCGGCGGGCCAGCATGTGGCCGTCACGAGAGATCATCACCTTCAGCGTGCGCAGGTCTTTGTAATCCACATAGACGGGACGCGGGCAGCCATCCTTCGTGCAAAACCGGCATTTCAGCGGACGCTTGGTCTTGGCGTTCTTACGCTTGTTCGGCCCCTTCGGTTTCGTCGGTCGTTTTCCAAATGCCATACAGTGACGTGCTTTCGTGCGAAAAGTGCGTGAATTGTGGTCTAACGCCCTGGGCGGCAATGCCGGTAGGGAACTCACAGCTCGACGTCGCGTCGAGCACAACAGCTTAGCAAGGGCCCACCGGGAAGTACAGCGCCGGTGAGGACAGCGAGGATAGAAGATCGAGAATCGAAGAGCGACAGAAAGGGGGCCGAAAGAGGACGACTACGCAAGTTGAGGGAGCAATTGGGCGAACGCCTCTTCGCTCACCAACCTGCTCCGTGCGATCTTCCATCCTCCCTCTTCGCTCCACGGAGCATCCGCTGCTTAGATCTCTCGACTTAAGATGCGAACCATCGCCTCCAGGCACCCTTCCGTCACTTGCGTCAAAAACTCGAAATTCAGCGTATCGACCGTGTCGGTCGCCATATGGTAGTGCGGGTTGCGTAGAAACGCAGTGTCGGTGATCATCAAGGCCGGGTAACCGGCGTCCCAATACGGGCTGTGATCGCTCAACCGTGTCGCCTGCAGCCAGTTGCCGTTGTCCGGAACCTGGAGCGTCTCGACGGGGAGCCGCGGGACGGTCTTGAGCCCGTCACAAAAGGCGGCGATCAGCGCGTCCGAATTCTGATTGCCAATGACGGCGATCCAGTTCCCCACATCGGGATACTTGCCGACCAGCGACCGCGGCAATGTCTGGCTCCGGGGAGCTTGCACGCAATATCCAAGCATTTCCAGCGAGACCATTCCACGCAGGTCGATCTGCTCCCGCCGACAATGCTCCGCGCGTTGGCGGCCGCCGAGCATCCCGTATTCCTCCAGATCGAACGCCACCAGTTCGAGATCGAATGCCGACGGCTCTGGCCAGCGTTCGGGAAGCAACCGGGCAATTTCGAGCACCGCCGCCACGGCGCTGCCATTGTCGTCGGCTCCCGGGCTGTTCTCGCGAGAATCGAGGTGCGCCCCCAGACAAAATCGCGGCCCGTTCGACCAGGGATGATCGCGATGTCGGGCGATCAGGTTGACGCCTGCGAGCGACTGCCCCGTCTCGGCGGTTGCTTCGAATGGCTCCGGATCGACGATCCATCCGGAATTCTGAAGGACCTCGGTGACATACTCGCCGGCAGCGCTCAGTTCGGGACTACCGGCCGGTCGAGGCGTCGTGGCAATCCGTGTGACATGGCCGAGCAATCGATCCCGGTCGACAAGCATAATGGATGACACGAAAAAGGATCATTGGAAATCACAGCCGGCATTCGAACACCACTGCCTATCCGGTGGGTTTCGCCGAATCAACAGCGTTGAGAATCATACGGAAGTCGGGATCGGCACGGAGCGGTTCGAAGTCGGTTTCACCATCGATCAGCCGCCGCAATGATTGGTCGATCCGCAGCGCCCGTCCGAGCCAGGAGAGCGCCTGCGTCTTGTTGCCGGCGAGCGACCAGTAACAGGAAAGGTTGTAAAGAATGACCGCCTCCTTGGGTGAAATGCGGTATGCCTGCTCCATCGCGGCGATCGCCTTGGGCAACTGACCCGACCGCTTGTAGCACCAGGCCATTCCCATCAGCAGGCCGACATTCTCGGGTTCCTGGGCGAAGGCGCGACCGAAGGCATCGAGCGCTTCGTCGTGCCGTTCCAGGTGGCGGAGCGCTTCGCCCCTGAGAAAATTGACCGCGAAGAGTGCCTGGTCGGGATCGTCGACTTCGCGCAACGTCCGCAGCGCATGCTGAGGCATTTCGAGGGTCAGGTAACCCTCGGCGGCCCCCAATAATTTCTCTCGACGGCTGCGGGAACTCTGGCTCAAGGGCGGCCCCTTTCCGATGCGAGCTTCGGGATTATCGTCGGCAGGAGCGCAGTTTCTGTCCGCGCTCGTCGGCCGGGTAATTGCCCGCGGCCACAGGCGATGACATTATGCGACAAACCGCCGGGCGACGACAAGCCGGGACGGATCCTGTTCCGATCGGATGCATCCCTTTCCGACAAGGGACCGCCTGTCGTTGAATCGACGGAAATCGAATGCTAGACTGCATTCTCGACAACCGGGAGAGATGGCAGAGTGGTCGAATGCACCGGTTTGCTAAATCGGCGTAGCCTTAAGGGGCTACCGGGGGTTCGAATCCCCCTCTCTCCGCTCCGTAACGCCTCAGAATCACGGTTTTCTCCGGGTTTCTGAGGCGTTGGCATTTTGCCGACCTCGACTGTGCCGCGAAAGGGCAATTCCTGTTCCGGCCTGATTCATCGGGCGCACTGACGGAAGGGGGGAACAATGCGGTTTGGAGTCGGTGTCATCGGGGCCACTGGCTTTATTGGCACACCGTACCGGGCCGAGATCCGCGCCGTCCCGAATGAGGCAAC
>JAGVKR010000431.1 GCA_020050375.1 Planctomycetales bacterium | reverse complement strand
TGAGTGCCGCGAGGACGAGGACGGCCCCGCGTCGACGACGAAACGACTTGAGGGCCTGCGCCCCCTCTTTCCACAGCGTGTGCATAGAGCCTCCCCTGGTTACGGAATGTGCCGATCTGTCGAGACAAAACCACGATCGTGGTTTGGAGATTTCCCCGAAGAGAAACCTGCGCCTGAACGTCGCACTTCGATGCGTCGACGATGCGGGCCATACGGACGGTCACCGGCCAAACCCGGCCGGAAGAAACGATGGAAATGCGCGAGGCTTTGTCGGCGCTTGTCCCGATCAGGAAAGCACGGTCGGAATCGACCGCATGCCGTCGTTGCCTCCACCTCAAACCTAGGTCAGGTATCGAGGGAGTCAAACGCGCAATCGGAACATTTGCGAGAATGGGCAGAACGTCTGCAACACGCGGCGTTGGGCGCCACCTCACCGCACCGCTTCGTCACGACCGGCGTCGAGAAGAAAAGAACCACGAAAGATATGTTCGTAGATGGAAACAGGATCGCCGAAGGCACTCGGACGCGGCAGGTCGATCGTTCTTCCGGCAGTCGAAAGGCATCATCTCGGGCGGGAGTCGCGATTCACTGCAAACTTCGCCCGCCGGCCGCTCAGACGCTCTTGAACCGGTCTTTCAGCGAGACCACTCCGACGAAATGGCCGCCGCTCAGGAACTCGATTGGGCCCAGCTTTCGCGTCCAGAGACGTTCGAAGAGCAGGGCCAGCTCGTTCTGCTCCAGAGCCGGAAAGAAGGCCACGGCAAACCGCTCGTCGATCGGGGCCGGATGCTCGAAGGCGATTCCCTGGCCCGACAGATCGCGGGTCAGCGCCACTTCGCTCAGGCACTGGTCGTTTTTGAGCAGAAGCGCCGTTCCATCGTAGAGGACCGGCAGAATCCGGAACGGGATCTCAATCGGAATTCGGCCGAATGATCCCGGCAACTGCTCCGGGTCGAACGACGATTTCATCTCGCGCTGGATGATCTCCAGAACGCTCTTCCGAATTGTCTCCGGGCAACTCGCGACGGAGACTGATTCAGCATCGGTGGGTGGCGAGGCGATCGACGCGCGAGGCGACGTCGCGTCGTCCCACAGCCGTCTCTTTTTTCGATGACGCGTTCGCATGGAGGCAGGAGTGTTCGTAAGGTCCGGGCCAGCAATCCAACGCCCCGTCACGTTTCCCGGCATTCGATATTTTGCATCGGCGACAGATCGGCGCGTTTCGATGCAGGCCGGGGAACAGCGCCGCATTCAACATACGTCATCGGCTCCGCCGGTCAACCGGGCCGGCCGCCCGAGGTCGCGGAAACCACCAGGCAAAGCCGCCGTTTTCTGCAAAGACGGCGGGATCCGTTTTAAGAACGGCGTATTTCGTCCAACGGAAAAGGTGGATTTACCAGAAGGCACAACCGTGCGAGTTGAGCCGGAGGCGGCCTCACGATTGATCCGAGACATGGATTTCACCCGCGGCCTGGCTGGATCGGCCGGCATCGTCGATCACATCTCACAGTTACGCCTGCGCTATTGCGACAGGCGGTACTCGTCCGGACCGGCGGGAGGGCGTGGGGCATTTTCATCCTCGGCGGTCGGCAGTCGGATCGTCTGATCGGGAACGATCCCGGCGTCGGGATGGAGGTCGTCGGCCAGCCCGATGGACTCTGGATGGGGTGATGCGTCGAGCGCGGTGGGAAGAGCAATCTCGTCGAGGTGACCGACATCGCGTCCCCGTTGCAGGAATGCGATTTTGACGTCGCGCGATCCGACCCGCACCACGAGATGGTGGTGCAGGACGATCACTTCGGGGATTCGGCCCGGCTCGGCGTGCTTCGCGCAGCGCATGAACCGAACCAGAAACTGGACGTTCTTCCGCGCGGCATATCCGACCAGCAATCCGGCGAAGACCGACAGCAGGAGCCAGAGCAGACTCCCATTCCACCAGCTCAGGTAAACTCCGATGATCACGCCCGCCAGCGGGCCGACAATGGGGCCGTAGGGATCGAGCACGGTTTTCGATTCGGTGATCCATCCGCCCGATTCCTTTCCACCGCAGACGACGCAGCGAACCGGCAGCTCGATGTGCCAGACGCCGTCCTCTTCGTGGACTCCATCCTGCTCGTCGAGCGAAATCCGGATTTCGCGGCGAATGGCGTCGGGCCGGTCGAGCGACGGCATGTGCTCGTTGATCCAGACCTTCCATCCGGCAAGGACTGTGCCGCGACGCTCCACATAAAATCGAAGTGCGGACAGGACGAAACCAAAAACCGGTCGCACAAAACGCCATGCCGAGTCGAGAGCCCCGGGCCTCACACTTCCGGTTGGCGGAGAATCTTGCATGACGGCGGGGGGAGCCGAAGTTGGCGTTGAAGCGGGTGACGAGCCCGACGCCACGGTCGCATCGACAGGAAGGATTTCGGGAATCGCCGAGGAGATTGGCAGCGGCTCGTTGCAGGCGGGGCAGCGCTTCAGTGCGTGGCCACCGGCGTCGGCGACGTCTCCTTTCCAACCGCATCGGCATGCGATGTTGTTGCTCATGCGAACGGACTGCCCGTGGAGTGACGAATCATGAATTCAAGGCTCATTGGACCGTCGAAGGGTTGTCCCGCCGCTCGAACGTTAGCGGGTGCTCCGATTGCGGGTCGCTGACCCGGATCGTGATCTTTCCGGCGAGGACGTCGGCGAGCAGGTCGCCGCACACTTCGGCCCGCCATCCCTGCGTCAGCTTCGGTGGTTCGCCGCTGCGATCGCCGTACACGTGCCAGCGGACGAGATGCTTGAGGTCGGCGGTCGTCCCGACCAGCCCCAGGGCGATTTCCAGTTGCGCGCAGCGGTTGGCCAACGCGATGTTGAGGAGTTGAGCCAGGATCTGCTCGTCCTGATCCTTTTCGTTGCGGCGGACCTTGGGAAGCTGGTCGTTGGGCAGGTCTTTCGCGCGGCGGACGGCGGCGAGCATGTCGCCGGCTGCCCGGCGATAGTCGGAACGGTTCATGTCGCGCGTCGCCAGGAGATCGGCGACGTCGGCTGGCTGGCGATGGGCCAGCTCGATGACCAGATCGTCGCGGAGGATCTTG
>JAGVKR010000490.1 GCA_020050375.1 Planctomycetales bacterium | reverse complement strand
GAAGGCGGCTATTCTGGGGCACAGCATGGGGGGCTACGTGGCGCTGGCCGCCTGGAAGCTGGCTCAGGAGCGGTTCCTGGCGCTGGGGCTGATCGCCTCGCAGGCCGCCGCCGACACCGACGAAGGGCGGCAAGCCCGTTTCAAATTGGCCGAGAAAGTCGCCGCCGAGGGAAATCAAGCCGTGGCCGCAGCCATGCTGCCCAGGCTCTTCGCTCCCGGCCTGGCGATGGGAGACCCAATTGCCGAACAGGTGCGGCAGATGATTCTGACGACGCCCCGCGCTGGAATCATCGGTTCTCTCAACGGGATGGCCGTGCGGCACAACGCCAACACGACATTGTCCACGATCAGCGATCCCGTGCTGATTCTGACCGGGGACAATGATCAAATCATCCCTCTCGCCCGGGCCGAGGCGATGGCCGCCCTGATCCCCAAGGCCAGGCTCGCGATCATCGAGAATTCGGGCCACATGCCGATGCTGGAACGGCCCGAAGCGACGACGACGGCCATCCGCAAATTCCTGAGTGCGGTTGCCGACTGACCGCGGATTCCCCTGCCGCCGAAAGTAGATCAGTGAGAATGTTGAAATCTGCAGACGGCAAATCGGTCGCCCTGGCTCCGCCGGACGATGAAGTTCGGCCCCAGGCGATTCCGGAAGCCGCCGCCGACGCGACCGAGCGGCGACGATCCGAGGCAGATCTTGAGGCGATAGAGGCTTATGCCCAGAATATTGTCGACACGGTCCGTGAGCCGCTGTTGATTCTCGACACCACTTTGCGCGTGCGGTCCGCCAACCGCGCTTTCTACCAAACCTTTCAAGTTTCTTCGGCGGAAACCGAGAACCGCCTCATTTACGAGTTGGGCAACGGCCAATGGGACATCCCCGACCTGCGGACTCTGCTGGAGGACGTCGTCCCCAAGAGCTCGGTCTTCAACGACTTTGAGCTGGAGCACACTTTCCCGGTCATCGGGCGGCGGGTGATGCTGCTCAATGCGCGCAAGCTGCAGGCGGGCCATCACGGTGAACTGCTCGTTCTGGCCATGGAAGACGTGACCGCGCGCAAGCGAGCGGAAGAGGCATTGCTCGAAGCCGGGGCGTTGCAGAGCGCCATTTTCAATAGCGCCAACTTTTCCAGCATCGCCACCGACGAGAAGGGGGTCATTCAAATCTTCAACGTCGGAGCCGAGCGGATGCTGGGCTATACGGCCGCCGACGTGATGAACAAAATCACCCCGGCCGACATTTCTGATCCGCAGGAAGTAATTGCCCGTGCCAAAGCCCTGAGCACCGAGCTGGGCACGACGATCACGCCGGGCTTCGAGGCCCTGGTCTTCAAAGCGTCGCGCGGGATCGAGGACATCTACGAATTGACCTACATCCGCCAGGATGGGAGCCGCTTTCCGGCTATCGTGTCGGTCACGGCGCTCCGCGACGCGCAGGGCGGAATCATCGGCTATCTGCTGATCGGCACCGACAATACGGCTCGTAAGCAGGTGGAAGCTGAGCGAATGCTGCTCGATCAGCGCGTCCGCGACCAGCAGTTCTACACGCGCTCGCTCATCGAATCGAACATCGATGCGCTGATCACCACCGATCCGCGGGGGATCATCACCGACGTCAACAAGCAGATGGAAGCGCTCACAGGATGCACGCGCGACGAGCTGATCGGCGCGCCGTTCAAGGGTTACTTCACGAACCCGGAGCGAGCCGAGGCGGGGATCAAGCTGGTGCTGGACGAAGGCAAGGTGACCGACTACGAGCTCACCGCGCGGGCCAGGGACGGCAAGGAAACCGTGGTGTCCTACAACGCGAGCACGTTTCACGACCGCGACCGCAAGTTGCAGGGAGTTTTCGCCGCCGCCCGCGACGTCACCGAAACCAAGCGCTATGAGCAATCTTTGCAGCAAGCCAACCGTGCCAAGAGCGTCTTTCTGGCCAACATGTCGCACGAAATCCGCACTCCGATGAACGCCATTCTCGGGTTCTCCCAGCTCATGCTGCGCGACCACGACCTGACCCCCCGGCAAAGCCAGTTTCTGGGAACGATCAATCGCAGCGGCGAGCACCTTTTGGCCCTGATCAACGACATTCTCGAGATGTCTAAGATCGAAGCGGGCCGCACGACGTTGAACCTTTCCACGTTCGACCTCCCCGTCCTGCTCAAAGACCTGGAGATGATGTTCCGCGTCCGTACAGACGAGAAGAAGTTGTTGTTTTCAGTGGAGCTGATCGGCGACGTGCCCCAATACATCGTGACCGATATCAACAAGCTCCGGCAGGTGTTCATCAACGTGCTGGGCAACGCCGTCAAATTCACCGAACAGGGAGGCATTGGCGTGCGCGTGCGCGCGGACCGGCAAAGCGCGCCGGGACCTTCTCTGCGGGTTGAGATCGAGGACACGGGGCCGGGGATTTCGCCTGAAGAACAGGAGAAGCTCTTCCGGCACTTCGAGCAGACCAAGTCGGGGCAACAGACCGGAACCGGTACAGGGCTGGGCCTGGCAATCAGCCGCGAGTTTGTGCGCCTGATGGGGGGCGCCATCTCGGTCAGCAGCCAGGTGGGCCAGGGGAGCGTCTTTGTCATTGAACTCCCGCTGAAAGAGGGCGAAGCCGAGGCGGTCCAGGCGAAAGACACGCCCCGGCAGGTCCTGACGCTTCGGCCAGGGCAGGGGCCTTGCCGCGTCCTGATTGCCGACGACATCGAGGACAATCGCCAACTCCTGGCGCAGCTCCTCACTCCCGTCGGCTTCGAGATCAGGCTGGCGACCAACGGCGAGGAAGCCATCCGGGAGTTCGAGCGGTGGCGGCCGCATCTGATCCTGATGGATTTTCGCATGCCGGTGATGGACGGCTTGGAGGCGATTCGCCGGATCCGGGCCATGCCTGACGGCAAAGAACCGAAAATTATTGCGGTCACCGCCAGTGCGATGGACGAAAACCGCCATGAGTTGATCGCAATCGGCGCCGATGATTTTATCAGCAAGCCGTTCCGGGAACTGGACCTCTTCCAGAAGATTCACGCCCACGTGGGAGTCGAGTACGTTTACGCCGACATGCCGGTCGACGACGCCGACCCGGAGTCAACGTCCGAGCTTACACCGCTGGGTCTGGCGGGATTGCCGCAGGGCCTCATGGAGGCCATGCGCGAGGCTGTTATCCGGGCCGACCTGGACGACCTCCTGGAACAAATCGACAAGATCGAAGCCCGAGCTCCTCGCGTTGCGCACAAGCTGCGCCGTCTCGCCGAGCAGTTCGAATACCAGAAGCTGCTCGATCTCTTCGCAGAGGGAGCGTCGACCGGGGAGGAATCTGCCGGAAGCGGATTGAGCCCGGCCGGGAGCCTTCCATGATCGCAGCGATATGTGAAGCGGATCGTATCGCCGGCCCCGCCAACATTCTGGTCGTGGATGATGCCTCGGCCAACCTCCAGGTCCTGGCCGGCATGCTCAAGGACCGCGGGTACAAGGCCCGCCCCGTTCCCAGCGGAAAGCTGGCGCTGTCGGCAGCCCGGAAGGATCCCCCGGACCTGATCCTCCTCGACATCAATATGCCGGAGATGAATGGTTACGAGGTGTGCGAACATCTCAAGGCCGACGACCGGCTCAAGGGGATTCCCATCATCTTCATCAGCGCGCTCACCGAGTCGCTGGACAAGGTGCGGGCGTTTGCATTCGGCGGGGTGGACTACATCACCAAGCCGTTTCAGATGGAAGAATTGCACGCGCGGGTTGAGACGCACCTGAAGCTGCGCCGCCTGCAGATCGAGCTCGAAGAGTACAGCCAGCGCCTGGAGCTGGCACAGGAGCGGCTCAAGCTCGACCTCGACCTGGCACGCGGAGTCCAGCGCGGCTTCCTGCCGTTGCGACTTCCGGAAGTTTCCGGCTACGAGTTTTTCGCCCATTACGAGCCGGCCTCGGAGGTCGGCGGCGATTATTACGATTTCATCCCGCTGCCCCGGCAGCGGGTCGCGATGCTGCTGGGCGACGTGGCGGGGAAGGGAGTCGCTGCAGCCCTGCTCATGGCCAAACTCAGCGCCGATGCCCGGTTTTGTTTCTTGACGGAAGCCGACCCCGCAGTCGCTGCAACGCGGCTCAACTCGCTGCTGATCCGTTCGGGACTCTCGGATCGGTTTGTGACCCTGCTGGCCGCCATCCTGGACCCGGTGAGTCATACCGTGACGCTGGTCGACGCCGGCCATCCTTCTCCTTTGATCTACCGCGGCGCGACGCGAATGGTGGAAGAGGCGATCAGCACTGAGGCGATCGGGCTTCCCCTCGGGATCGTCGAAGGCTTCGAGTACTCGTCGCGCGAGGTCACTTTAAGGGCGGGCGATTGCCTGCTGGCGTTCACCGACGGGGTCACTGAAGCCATGGACATCAACAATAACCAGTTGCAAACGCAAGGCATTACTGCCGCCGTGCAG
>JAGVKR010000086.1 GCA_020050375.1 Planctomycetales bacterium | reverse complement strand
GGCCCGTCTGCTCGTCGTACACGTGCAATTGACAATCCCGGCAATCGCGCGCGGCGAGGCGGGGTGCGGTGAGTAAAAGCCGCACCCCGCGGCGCAGTTTTTTTCGTCGGCAGCCTCGCGATCCGCATCGTCCGGCGCCAGTCCCAGGACGACAATGGCGAGACTGGCGAGGAGATGCGGTTCGCTCCACATCAGGTTCTCGGTCGAGATTGCGAGCAAATCACCGGCCTGCTCGACGAGCGTCCAGGAGACCAGTCGTCGGCTGAGCTCGTTGCAGACAAGCTGTTCGGCAGCGGCCATTCCCTCCGTGCCGTCGGGCGCGAATCGCCGGATCCGCTCGATGAGCCGAACGCGATCGGCAACGAGCATCGGGCGATACTCGAAGCAAACGGACGGATGAAGCTCGCTGCCGTCATAGCGATGGAAACGTGTGTAGCCGTCGGCAATGTATGGGGCAGACATGGGGCGCTGCGCGAGAAAGGAGAATTGAGTGAGTCGAAAGGAGAAAAATCGTAGATCGAGGATAGAGTGTCGGCCGAGTCTTCCTCGATCTACTATCCTCTATCTTCGATCATCGGATTTCTCACGGCGTGCTGTCGTGCGTGACGGCGAGCTCGGCGGTGCTGCCGCTCTTGCGGGCGCGCCCGTTCAATTGGAGGGTGATCTCTCCCTTGCCGCCGACGGTTGGCGACGTGTCCGGGAATTGCAGCTTCGGAATCGCGAATGTGGTCGAATAGCCACCGTTGACGAAGGCCAACGAAGCCGCGCCGGCGCCGCCGACGTTTTGACCGTAAAGGTCGATCTCGTCGGATGTGTAAGGAGTCCGGCAGGCGAGCGTCACGACGCGATCGGTTGGCGACAGGTCGGTGGCCGCCTGGCTGTTGGTGAAACGCGGCACGACGGCATTGTCGATCGTCAGGGAAAACTCGATCACCTTACGCGATGTCCCCGAGAGCGTGAGCGTGCCATCCTGAAACACATACGGAGGATCGCTCGGAGGCGCGATGGCGGGAAACGCGGTGGCGCTGTTGGCTTCGGTTTTGCCCAGAAGGTCGAGTTGAATCTCCAGCAGCCCGCCGGCGCGGCCCAAAAACTGCGCCCGGGCGACTTTGCAACCACCGTACACGAACCGCTTTGCCACCCGATCGAGCAGGACGTCGAACTCGGGAAGCGTCTCGGCGAGAGCGAACAGGTCGGACGATTCGGGAGCCCCGAGAATCCGCGGAAGGAGCAGATCGAGCAACGCAGGAGTCGCGTGAAAGCGGAGTGCGCCGCCGACAGTGTACGTGCCGTCGCGCGTCCGTTCGGCCGGATGCGACCGGGTTCCGCGAATGCCCGCCGTTTGCAGAATCGTCAGACGCTTCTGCAGAGATTCGGAGACGAACTCGATCGATTCGGTGTAGGAGCCAATGGCGGTGCCGACCGCGGCCAACGACATTCGCGACTGATGTCCCATCGATGCGTCAGGCATGATTCAGATTTCGGGGGTGGGGTGAGTGGTGAGTGGTGAGCGAATGTCGAATGTCGAAGAGGGAGAAATGACGAAACAATGACGACGCTCGAATGACGAAGGCATTTCGACATTCGACATTCGGATTTGTTTCGACATTCTGATTTCGACATTCGACATATATGTGAGTGGTCTGAGGTGAGAGTTCAGGGATTAGGATCCGCGCGACTCGCGCGAGAAACAGTTGAGGACGAGGCCGCTGACGAACAGTCCCCGTTGAGACCAGGCAGCCTTGTCGACGATCGGCAACGGTTGGACCTGGACCGTAAAGCACAAGCTCGAAGTCAACCGCTGATTGTGGAACGACCGGCGGATCGTTTCACGCCAGCCGAGATACTGTTGAAAGCCGAATTGCTGATCACCGCCATCAGCAGCGAGGATGGTGATGCGGATGGGATAGACGATGTCGTCGCGGAGATTCGTGCCGGCCAGCGGGTCGGTCGTTTCAGAGGCATTTGGCGCGATCAGGATGCAGGGCAGCGGGACGGACGGCAGGTCTTGCGCGCGGTCGCCGGGAACTTTCTGCACGACGACGTTTGCCGCCGACAAGCCGGGAAGGTTCAAAGCCTGAATGTCGGACCGCACGGCGGTCAGGATGTCGAACAGGAGAGGGGAGTTCATGGAATGATGCTCCGCGCGGCCCACAATGAGGTAACAGGCATCAGGAGACAGGCGACAGGAGTCAGGTGTATTCCTGACTCCTGCCGCCTGACGCCTGTCACCTGCCTCGCGGCTTGACAACGTCTCATTTGCGACTGCTCCAGGTACAACTTGGGTGTCGGCTACGGTTGCTTGCGGCATGCGCAGCGCCAGCGCGTGCCGAAGGTGTTGTGTTGAGTGGCGACGATCGACCAGACTTCGTCCCCGGCAGCGATCGAATCCCCCGGTTGCAGCTTCTGATCGGCGCCAAGTGACGCGTGGGGCACGTGCCAGACGGTTTCGTCGCCGATCAGCGTCACACCGTCGAAGTTTGTCTCGCCCCTGGCGATGCTTCCCCGCAACGCGCCGGCAACGACGATCGTCGTCCAACCTTCCGGTCGGCGCAACGTGACTGAGACGCTTTCCGAGCCGTCGAGCAATGTGCAATCAGCCGCGAGATCAGAAGAGAGCATAGGACGCTGCGCGTGAAAGGAGAAAATAGAGAGTGGAAAGTAGAGAACGAAATGCTGACGTCGTTTAGCCGCGAGGCGCAGCCGAGTGCGACGGGGCCAAAACGTCCGAAGTCAGAACCCCAGAACGACAGGTTTCAAATTCCTCACGTCACGGCCTGGCACCTGTCTTCGAAGGGGCCTTGCAGCGTGACGAGTTGGCGATCGATCGCGGCCAGCTCTTCGTAGAGGGACAAACGGTACTGCGTATGGTCCACGTGCTGGCCGTCGATGCTGTACGTTGGCTTTCCGCCGCTGGCCGACGGTGTGAGGGCCGCCAACTCGGCGAGAATGTTGGTGCGGCGGGTCAGCAGGTTTTCGAGATCAGTGGGCATCACATTCACTTTCGAAGGCACGAGCAGGTCGAAGACAAGCCGTCCTCTCCCCTTTAGGGCAAGGGGAGAGAACGGGCCGCGGAAACGCGGGGGAGCGACCAGGAGGGTGAGATCCGCGTGTCCCGGAATCCGAGAGGTCGGAGTCCGGACGGACGTGCGTGGATCATGCGGTCGACTTGTGCATCGCCCGCGGCTCGAGCGTGGCGCACGCGCCTCGTTCGCTGGCCTTCCAGCGCATGACGATGTCGTGCGTGAACTCGACTTCCGAGTTGGAGGGGGCCTGGATGACTGTCAGCGGCCAGTTCTCCATATAGGCGAACGCCCGCGACAGGTCACCGATGAACCAGTTGGTGTCGGTCGCCATTCGGGCCGCGAGGAGCACGCTGCTGACGATCTGATATCCCTGCACGGGATTCGACGCGATCGTTTCAGTCGGGTTCCCGGAGGTGGCAAACCCCGGCGTGCTGACGTGGATCTCGGTGGCGTTCACGACGCGCCGGGCCGTGTACAACAGTTGTCGCGTGACGACCAGGTGCCGTGGCAAAACGAGAATCGGCTCACCCGTATACGGATCGACCAGGTTCGCCATCGTCTGCTCGGCATTGTCGACGTCGGTCCAGTCGACGAGCGCGTTAGTCGCCGTGACGTTCACCCACGGGGTCGACGGCTGGTACGTGGCGTACGTCGTTCCCTTCCACTTGTAACGGTGCGCCGTCGAGTTCTCATCGATCACACAATCGATGACGCGCTTCTCCTTGTTGAGGCCGAGGAACTCGCCGACCTCACGGCAACGCTGCGTGACGACGTTCGTGCGGTCGAAGAACACGGCTTCTTTCGAGAGACTCACGATGAGACCGCGCTTCGTCGTGGCGGGAGTCTCGATGTAGTCCTCGCTGACCCCGGCCTGTGGATAGGGGCGTCCCTCGCCGACCACTTCGGCTTCGTCGCCGAGTCGCGTGATGCCCGCCAGCTTCTCCCCGCTGAATTGAGTGGGGATCGTCCGCACGAGCGATGAGAAGGCGAACTGCTCGGACTGGAACGAATCGAGAATCGCCGAGTAGATGAGCTGTCCGCTGATTCGCGAGAACGCGCCGGCTGTGACGGCGCCCGATTCTTCGAGCAACGGCAGGTTGATCGCTCCGTTGCCACCGTGACGGGGGCTCCACGAATCGACGATCTCGCGCCCGTCGGGAATGAAATGCTCGAACAACTGGCGGATCGAGAATTCGTCGAGGCGGATCTGCTTCGTCCGCAGCGCATCGTCGAACTCATCGAAGAATTTGTCCGGCGTGCGGTCTTTGACGGCGGCTTCATACAACCGACGCAGTTTGGGAACACGAATCATGTGAGTTGACTCCGGAGAAAAGGATTCAGGGATCAGGGGGCAGAACGACAGAGGTCAGCGCGACAGTGGCACTTTGCTGCGCTCTGCAGCTCTGTTCTCTGCCGCTCTTCTTCCAACGGGCTTAGCCTCTTCGCGTCACTCACGCCGCGCGTTCCTACCGCAACTGGTAGACGGCGACGTAATCGACGTTGACGATTTCGCTGTTGGCGCCGCCCGCTTTGGCATAAACGCCAACTTGCATGGCCGCGGCGCTGCTGAATGCAACGGAGTGCTTGATCACGTTGCCGTTGGCGTCTTTGAGCGGATCGTCGTCGACATAGAAGGTGACTTCCGCATTGGCAGCGTCGATCGGCTGAATCTCGACGCGCAAGGTTTGCGGAGCCGTGCCCCCGGCCGACTTGGTGCTCTGCGTATTCGTCTGGGAAGTCCCTTTCGAAGAAACGCAGCGCCAGACGGTCTCACCGTCCACCTTGCAGATTCCGGCTCCCGAATAGTTGGTCTTCGGGCCGGTGCCGTTGTCGACGAGCATGTCGGCCGAGTTCAAGCCGCTGGCGAAGCCGGCAAAGATG
>JAGVKR010000198.1 GCA_020050375.1 Planctomycetales bacterium | reverse complement strand
TGTGGGTTTCCGCGTCCCTCCTCAGATCGACTCCCTCCCGCACTCTCCGCATGGCCGTTCCACAGCGCACGACAAAGGTGGTGCTCGCACTCCTTGGGATCGCGGTCCTCGTGACGGCGGCGTTGTTGATCGTTCCGCGCGCGAGGCATTGGGTCGAAGCGCGGCACCTCGGCCAGCCCACGCACACGCACACGGTCGGCGATGCGAACGCCATGCCGCGTGTGACGCTGGTTCCCGATCACGCCGACACGCTCGTGGTGCCTGAGGACATCGTCCACAGCATGGGGATGACGGTGGGACAGGTCCAGTCGGCTCTGGCGGTCGAACCGTTGCAGCTCGATGGCTCGCTCTTCCTCGACACGAACAGCATGGTTCATGTTCACTCGCGATTCGCGGGGGATGTGGTCGAGATGGGAAAGCTGATCCCGCCCCCTCCCCCGGCCGCCCAACAATCCCCAGGCGATGCCGAGTTTCAGCGGCCGCTGCAGTTCGGCGATCGGGTTCAAAAAGGACAGTTGCTAACGGCGGTCTGGAGCAAGGATCTGGGAGAGAAGAAGAGTGAACTCATCGAAAGCATCTCCCGGCTACGACTCAGCGAGCAGAAATTGAAGCGGCTGGAAGAACTCCTCGACAAAGGATCGGTATCCGAGCGGAACGTGCGTGAGGCGGAACGCGAGGTGGAATCCGACGTCATCAATCTGGCCCGCGCCGAGCGCACGCTGCGTTCGTGGCGGCTGAACGAAAATGAGATCGCGGCGATTCGCGCCGAAGCCGATCAGATCCGCGAACGTCAGGGACAGCGAACCCTCGAATCCGACGCCAACTGGGCGCGGGTTGAGGTTCGGGCCCCGATCAGCGGGACGATCGTCGAAAAGAACGTCGCGGTCGGTGACGTCATTTCGAGCGATCTGGACATCTTCAAGATCGCCGATCTCTCGCGCATGGATGTGCTGGCTCACGCCTACGAAGAAGATCTCCCCGCGCTGGAGCGGTTGCCGCTCGATCGGCGGCAGTGGACCATTCTGCTGAAGGCCGATCCCAAAGCTGAACATCTTCACGGGCGATTCGATCGAATCGGCAATATCATCGACCCCAGCCAGCACACGGCGCTGGTGATGGGCTGGGTCGACAATTCGAGCGGAAAGCTGCGCGTGGGCCAGTTCGTCACCGCGCGCATCGAACTCCCGACACCGCCCAACGAGGTCGCCGTCCCCGTCGGCGCACTGGTGGACCTCGATGGCAGTTCCTATGTGTTTACGCGATCGGCGACCGAACCGCACCGCTACACGCGGCGACGAGTGTTCCCCGTCCGGCGTTTCGAGAATCACGTCGCCATCGACTGCTCACCACACCCCCGCGCCCCGGGCGATGCCTGCGAAGTCCAGGCCCTCCATCCAGGGGAGTGGGTCGTGACGACCGGCGGCATCCAATTGACAGCCGAACTCCTGGCGCTGCAGTCGGCGGCGCAGGTGAAGGTTTCTTCGCGGGGACCATAAGGCGGCACAGGCGCGGGGGAGACGTCTCTGTCTCGCCCTGACGGCTGAAGACAACGACTCGCTGAGTAAGGCTCCCCATCGCGTCAGACAGATTCCAGGTCGTGCGGTATGGTCGGAAAACTTCTCGAATGGGCGGTGCACAGTCGCGTCGTCGTGCTGCTTTTGGCATTGACGCTGGCGATTTCCGGCGGGTACGCCTTCATGCGCGTCAACATCGAAGCCTACCCCGATCCCGCGCCGGCCATCGTCGAGGTCGTGGCACAGTACGACGGCGCGTCGGCGGAAGAGGTCGAGCGACAAGTGACGATTCCGCTCGAAATCGCCCTGGCCGGCATGCCCGGCCTCAAGTACACGCGCAGCAAGTCGATGTTCGGGCTGGCCCACTTGCGAAACCAGTTCGAATACGGCGTCGACATGAACGAGGCCCGCCAGCAGGTTCTCAACCGCCTGGCGTCGGTCGATCTCCCCAAGGGGGTCAAACCCGATCTCTCGCCCGCTTCGCCGATCGGCGAAATCTATCGCTACACGCTTCGCAGCCCCAAAGATGCCCTCGGCCGCGACATCTACACTCCCAACGATCTCGTCTCACTCCAGGACTGGACGCTCGAACGCCAGTTCCTGCGGATCCCCGGTGTCGCCGGTGTCGTCAGTTGCGGCGGGACCGTCAAACGCTACGAGATCCAGCCCGATCCGCAGCGCCTTAAGGAATATGGCATCACCCTTGCGCAGCTCGAAAGCGCCATCACCGCCAGCAACGCCAACGTCGGAGGGAACTTCGTCGTCCAGGGGGGCAACGTGCAGATCATCCGCGGGATCGGGCTGATCGGCGGGGGGGAAGATGCGATGGTGAGCGCCATGGGCCTGGCTGATCCCCGCAGCGCCGCCGAGCATCTCCGCAACGCCGAGCACCGGCGACTCGGTGAAATTCGCCAGATCGTCGTTGCCGCCGTCAACAATGTGCCGATCCGCGTCGAGCATGTCGTTCAGGGAGGCCCAGTTCGTCCCGAAGAGGATGACGGCACGCAGGGGGTCGTGGTCGGGCATCACACGCCTCAGGGACGCATCGGAATCATCGCGCCGCGCCGCGATGTCGAAGGGCACGATGCGCCCGATTCCGACGGCGCGCGGCAAGTGGTCGACGATCCGGACAAGGTCCAGGGAATCATTCTGCTCCGCAAGGGAGAGAAGTCTCTGCCCGTGCTCAGTGCGGTTGCCGGAAAGATCAGGGAATTCAATTCCGAGCCGGGCCGCATGCTTCCCGGCGTCGTGATCGAGCCCTATTACAACCGATCATCGCTGATCGACGTCACCACCGAGACGGTCCGCGCCAACCTGCTGGAAGGGATGGCGCTCGTCTCCTTCATTCTATGGATCTTTCTCGGCAGCGCGCGGACCGCGCTCATTGTCGCCGTCAATATCCCACTGGCCCTCCTTTTTGCCTTTTCGGTGCTGTACCTGCGGGGAAAGTCGGCAAACCTCCTTTCGATCGGGGCGGTCGATTTTGGAATCATCGTCGATTCGTCGGTGATCATGGTCGAGAACATCTATCGTCGGCTGACGTCGGGTGAGTCGGTCGAGCTGCACCTGCACGATCGGGTGATCCGCGCCGGTCGCGAAGTCGAGCGGAGCCTGTTTTTCTCGACACTCATCATGGTTTGCGCTTTGCTGCCACTGTTCACGATGCAGGGGCCGGAAGGACAGATCTTCGGGCCGATGGCCGACACCTACGCTTTCGCGCTCGGCGGAGCTTTGCTGCTCGCCCTGACGATTTCTCCCGTGCTGTGCGTGATCTTCTTCCGCAAGCTGAAGCCGGCCCGCGACAATTTTCTGGTCCGCGGGATCAAGTGGGCGTACCTCACCAACCTCGAATGGTGTCTTCGCTTTCGTTGGGCGACGGTTGGCGTCTTCGCGCTCGCCGTCGTTTGCACGGTTTCGGTGCTCCCCTTCATGGGACGGGAGTTCATGCCCGAGCTCGAAGAAGGAACAATGGTCATCCGCGGCACGTTTCCGGTCAACGTCTCAATGGACGAAGTTGATCGCAACGCGCGCGAGGTCCGGCGGCGACTGATGAACTTCTCCGAGATCCGGATGATCGCCTCGCAGATCGGTCGCCCGGACGACGGCACCGACCCCACCGGTTATTTCGAGTTGCAGTGCTGCGTTCCTCTCAAGCCGCACGATGAATGGCCCCGGCTCCCCGGTCAAACACGCAGCCGGACCAAGGCGGAGTTGATCGACGCGCTCAACGAAGATCTGTCGCGACACATCGTCGGGGTGAACTGGGATTTTTCGCAGATCATCCGCGACAACGTGATGGAATCGCTTTCGGGAGTGAAAGGCGAGAACTCGGTCAAGATTTTCGGACCCGACCTCGATGAGCTCGAACGCCTCGCCGGACGGTTTCAACAGACGCTGGCCGGCATTCCCGGCGTGTTCGATCCCGGCGTGTTCCGCATCAAGGGGCAGACGAACCTCGCCCTTTCCATCGATCGCGCGAAGTGTGCTTTGTGGGGCGTCAGCGTCGCCGATGTCGAAGAAGTGATCGAGACTGCCGTTGGGGGCATGCCGTTCACGGAAATGATCGAAGGGGAGCGGCGGTTCGATATCACGCTGCGCTGGCCTGCCCCGCTGCGAAAGAATGCCGACGATATTCTCGACATTCCGGTCGACATCGTGAAGAACACGGTCACGCAGGCGACCGATATCAACCTCCCGGCGACCGCCTTCACAGGTGCCACCGCGGGACTTTCGGCAACCGGCACGAGCCTCAGTATGCCGGCGCTCACCGGGAGCTCCCTGAACGGCAGCGCCAATGCGCTCTCGCGCGTTCCGCGGCGGCGACTCCGCGACCTCGTCACTCCCGTCGACGAACATGGGGTTCCCGATCCCCAGGGGAGCTTTGTTCGCGCCGGCGCGGCAACGATCAGCCGCGAGCAGGGACGCCGGCTGATCGCCGTCAAATTCGGCGTCCGCGGTCGCGACCTGGCCGGGACGGTCGAAGACGCGCAGCAAGCGACGAAGCCGTTGCTCGCAAGCCTGCCACAGTACCACGCCACATGGAGCGGCGAGTTTCAGCAGATGCAGGAGGCCGAGCGGCGGATGGCGATTGTCGTGGCGCTGGCCCTCGTTTTGATTCTGGTGATGCTGTATCTCGCGTTCTATTCGTTGCTCGATGCTTTTCTGGTGTTCGCCAACGTGCTCGCCATGTCGCTGGGTGGGGTCTGGGCATTGCTCGTGACGGGGCTCAACTTCAACGTGTCGGCCGCCGTCGGCTTCATTTCGATTCTGGGAGTCGCCGTGATGAACGGCCTGCTCATGGTCTCGTCTTTCAACCAGTTGCGCCTGGTGGGAACTCCCGTGCACAATGCGATCGTTCGCGGCAGCGAAAAGCTGATCCGCCCCGTGACGATGACCGCGCTCGCCGCCATCCTCGGCCTGTTGCCGGCGGCGCTCTCGACGAAAATCGGCAGCGAATCGCAGCGGCCGCTGGCGATCGTCGTCGTCGGAGGGATGATCGGCACGCTGATCTTCTTCAATCTCGTCCCGGTCCTGTACAGCTTCTACGGCCACCGCGAGCCCTCGGCCCGCGGCGTCGGGCATGAGCACTGAGCCGGCCCCGGCCGAATTCCGCACGATTCTATGGCACGACCTGAATCTGTAGGGATCGGCCTCAGTGCCGATCCGCGAACGTCTCGGGACGATCCATTTGGAAATCAGCGCCCTCGCCGGGTTGCGGAACTTCTATTGAAAAGAGATGTAAACGTATGTATACTATTAGGTGTCGGGTTTTACGTTGCGGATTGGTACTTGGACAATTTGAACGTTTGCCGGCCTCTCTGAGGAATAGAACACGAACGTGCATGACCGCACAGGTCTTTTGACCTGTCCGGCAAGTCCCAATTCTCCTTTCCATTTCCAGAATGGAAGCAATTCAAAATCCGACAACTGCATCGGTTTTTGAAAGGCACCGACAAACCGAACCGCGCGATGAGTCCCCGATCGCAACGGCTCCCGGAACAAGTTTTAGAATGAACTTGTTCCGATCCGTCTGATTCGCGCCCCGGATCGACGGATGCGCCCGTCGTCGTCGCGGCGCTTCACAAGCTGGGCATTGGTAGCCCGGCGCTACGCCGAGCGTTATTGTAGCGACGATGGAAACACCAGTGGATTGGTGCCTGGCGCCGCGGGAACTTTCGCGAGTTGTTTGATCCGTGTGATGTCAGGTTTCGTTGAATCACGAGGCTGGTCGTATCAAATTGTGATGTTCAGGCGACTGTGCCTCTGGAAACAAACGTCATGAGTCTGGCAATCGAAACGCATGGATTGACGCGCTACTTCAACAATTCGTGCGCCGTGAACGGCATCGAGCTGGCCGTCGAGCGCGGGACGTTTTACGGATTTCTGGGCCCCAACGGAGCCGGGAAATCGACGACGATCAAGATGCTCACCGGCCTCCTGGCCCCTTCCGGCGGGCAGATGCTCGTGCTGGGCCACAACATGCTCGACCCGCGCGAGGCGCTCGAAGCAAAGCGCTCGATGGGGGTCATTCCCGAAGATCTGGCGCTGTTCGACAACTTGACCGCACGCGAGTATCTGACGTTTGTCGGCCGCATCCATCTCATGCCGCGTGACACGATCCGCAGCCGTTGCGACGAGCTGCTCTCTGTCCTCGGCCTGGCCGACGAAGAAATGAAGCTCACGCTGGAATACTCGCACGGGATGAAAAAGAAGCTGGCGATGGCGGCGGCGCTTCTCCCCAATCCCGATCTCCTGTTTCTTGACGAACCGTTCGAGGGAGTCGACGCCGTGACGTCACGCGTGATCCGCGATTTGCTGCACGGCTACGTCAGTCGCGGGTCGACCGTCTTTCTGACGTCGCACGTTCTCGAAATCGTCGAGCGTCTCTGCACGCACGTGGGAATCATCGTCAAGGGGCAGTTGGTCGAGCAGGCTTCGCTGGAGACGATCCGCAGAGGGGGCTCGCTGGAAGACCGGTTTCTGCAACAGGCCGGGACCGATCCCGAAGCCGCGCGCAAGCTCAACTGGCTCGAGGAGGCCGCCTCTTGAACTGGCAGCACTTGCAGGCCTTTCTCTGGCTCCGCTGGCGACTCATGGCCAACCAGTGGCGCCGCGGCGGCACGCTCAATGCCGTGCTGACAATGATCGTCGTCGTCAGTGCGCTAGTCGTGGCGATTCCGCTGCTCGTTGCCTGCTTTGTCCTGGGGCTCTACGCGATTCCCAAGGCCGCGCCGCAGCAGCTCTTGTACGTGTCGGACGGTTTGATCGTCGGCTTTGTGCTCTTCTGGAGCATTGGCCTCGTCACCGAGTTGCAGCGGACGGAGACACTGTCGCTGTCGAAGTTCCTCCACCTGCCGGTTTCGATCAGGGAGGCATTTCTGATCAATTACATCAGCTCGTTGCTGCGGATGAGTCTGATCGTCTTCGTGCCGGTGATGCTCGGATTGTCTCTGGCGCTGCCGTTTGCCAAGGGGATTCGGCTGCTGGTTGTGCTGCCGACTCTGGCGGCGTTTCTGTTGATGGTCACGGCGCTGACGTATCAGTTTCAGGGATGGCTTGCCTCGCTGATGAGCAACCCCCGCCGCCGGCGGACGGTGATTGTGGTCACAACAGCGATCTTCATGCTGGTCACCCAGTTGCCGAACTTGATCAACATGGCCCGCCCCTGGGACATGCCCGGACGAACCGACCCGTCGGCAACCCTGACGAACGAGATCGCTGAAAACAACCGCGCCTTGCAGGCGCAGGAGCTCGACGCACAGGAGCATCTGCGTCGGCAGCAGGAAATCATGGAGCGACACCAGCGCGCGACCGAGCAGGCGACGCGCACCAGCGCCGACTCCGTGGCACAGACCGTCAGGCTCTTGAATCTGGCGATCCCGCTGGGGTGGCTCCCGCTGGGAGTGACGGCGGCCGCCGAGGGAAACGTCGTTCCGGCGATACTCGGCTTCCTGGGAATGACGCTGATTGGGGGAGCGAGTCTCTGGCGGGCGTACCGCACGACGATTCGCCTGTATCAGGGAGGATTCAGCGCCCAAAATCATCGGCCGACGCCCGTCGCGCTTTCGCCAAAGTTTTCAGGAAAACAGGGCGCACGGCTGCTCGAAGCGCGGCTTCCGTGGCTGTCGGAGCCGGTTTCGGCCATCGCGCTGGCTGGATTGCGATCGCTCGTGCGGTCCCCCGAAGCGAAGATGATGTTGCTGACTCCACTGGTGCTCTGTGGAATGTTCGGTGCCATGCTGTTGCGACAGCCGAGCAACCTTCCGGTCGCGTTTCGGCCGCTCGTCGCCATCGCCGGGATGGTCCTCGTGCTCTTTGGCGTGCTGCAACTGACGGCCAATCAATTCGGCTTCGATCGCGACGGATTCCGCGTGTTCGTGCTGTGCTCTGCGGCGCGGCGCGACATTCTGCTTGGGAAGAACCTGGCCTTCGCCCCCCTGGCCCTGGGCATGGCGGCGGTGATTCTGGCGATCATCCAGATGGTTTGTCCCCTGCGGCTGGACCACTTCGTGGCAATGTTCCCGCAGTTCGTCTCGATGTATCTCCTGTTCTGCCTGTTGACGAATCTGATGTCGATTTACACGCCGCTCCCCATCGCCGCCGGTTCGATGAAGCCTGCGAATCCAAAGCTGGTTCCCGTGCTCGTGCAGATGGTGATGATTTTGACGCTGTTTCCCCTGACTCAGGCGCCGACGCTTCTGCCATTGGGAATCGAAGCGGCAATGATCCATCAGGGCTGGATCACGCGCGCCCCGATTTGCCTGCTCTTGACTCTTGTCGAATGCGCCGCGGTGGTCTTACTTTACCGCTCCGCCTTGAACTGGCAGGGAACTCTCTTCCAGACCCGCGAGCAAAGAATTCTGGAAACCGTGACGAACCGCGTGCCGTGATCCCCATTGTTTAGCCGCGAGGCGCAGCCGAGTGCCCTGTGAACCGACGTCCGATTCGACGGCCGCTTTCAGGCCGACAGCCGCGACGAAGACACCGCGGAGGGCGTCACGATCGACAACTGCTCGACGTGGGCCGGCTTGGCGACGCCTGATTCCGGCGAATGACGTCCCATGCTCGCCTGGGGCTGCGGGGCAAATAGCGAGTACAGCGTCAGCATGATCGCGCCGGTCACGAGATACATGTCGGCGAAGTTGAACACTGGCCAGTCGTAGCGTTCGATCAGCGAGAATTCGAACGGCCATCGATAGCGGATCAGAGGAATCTTGCATTCGAAGAAGTCGCGGACCCCTTCCAGCGGCGCGCCCGAAACCGGGTCGACGCAGCCGTGCAGGTACAGCCGGTCGTACAGGTTGCCCATCGCGCCGGCGAGAATCAGGGAGAGCGTGACCGTCAGCCACCAGCTCCTGGCTTCGCCGCGCACAAACAGCCAGTAAACGATGCCTATCGCCGCCACGATGCTGAGCGAAGCGAACAACCAGCCGAACCCCTGGCCAATTCCGAACAAGGCCCCCTGGTTGAACCAGGTCGTCAGGTTGATCGAGAACTCGCCCCACAAGAGTCGGCAGCCCCAATGCCAGTCGCTCCTGCGGTATGGGTAGCCCAGAACCTCAAACACCCAGGCTTTGGAGATCAGGTCCCACGCCAAGCCGCCGGCGGCCAACAATCCGAAACACCAGTAGCGGCTTTGGGGAACCTCGTTCTTCATATTCCGACGTTTTCTTTTTTCCGGGCGCAGTCGACACAGGTGCGGCAATACGGAATGGCCCGTAATCGCGGTTTGGGGATGGCCGACTGAGCGGGGGACTTTCCTTCTTTCGTGCAGATTTCACACAATCCGAACGTGCCGTCTTTGATCCGCTGCAGGGCGGCCGCGACTTCCGTCAGCGTTTCCTGCTCGTTGGCGGCCAATGACAGCGAAAAATCCTGCTCAAAGGTATCGCTGCCCAGCTCCGCCATATGGGTCGGACTTTTCGATTCGCTCCCTCCGTCGTGACGATCGGCGCCCAGCGCCTCTTTCGTCAATTGGCTGACATCGCCTCGCAGGCGATAGCGCATTTCTTCGAGGAGATCACGGAACTCGACGGCTTCTTGTTTCTTCATCTCTCCACGGCTCGTGAGAACGGAGGACGTACGGGGCATTCCAAGCGAACGAGTCCCGTATTATCGCTCTCCGGCTTCCGTGGGTCAAGTTTGTGAACGGACGTATTTGCAATTATGAAGTTGTTGCAGGAAATCGTAACCGCTTTCATCCGGCGAGCTTGCGCTGTGTCACCTCAAGTGGAAAGGGGCCGACCGCCCCGCCTGCGCCAGGTTGCCACGCGTGCGTTGTCACCTGCTCGAGGATTCGCTCGGCAGCCGCCATCGCTCGGGCCGCCTGCACCCCGTCGACCAGCGGCCGCTGACGGGTTCGGACACAGTCGGTGAAGGCCAGCAGTTCTTCGGTTAATTGGTCGCGTGGGGTGACGGTCGGGCGGTGTACCTTGATGTAGGTGCCGAACATTTCCTCGCGGAGCTGTTCGAGGTTCACACCCGGCTGCCGGGCTCTTTCGAGCGGCGAAGTCCCATAGCGCAGCGTCGGGCTGGGCGCGTACAATACCGACTCTCGGGCCGCAAAATCAAGATGGGCACAGCCGTCGGCCGACCAGACCTGCATATTTCGGCGCGTGACCGGGCTGACGCGGTTCGCAGAGAAGTCGGCGACGCATCCGTCGACGAAAGTCAGCCGCGCTTGCACGCAATCTTCATGTTCGCCCAGGATGGATACGCCGAACGCCTCGACCCGCTCGATTGCGGCTGGCACGAGACTCAGGACCAGATCGAGGTCGTGAATCATCATGTCATGAACGACGCCGATGTCGGTCGAACGAAACGAATACGGGCTGTAGCGCTCGGCGCGGATGTATCGCGGTTCCCGCAGATGCGGGCGGACGGCGGTGAGTGCGGGATTGAACCGCTCGATGTGCCCCACCTGCAAGAGGACTCCGCGGGTAGCGGCCAGCTCGACCAGTTGGTCGGCCTGCTCAAGCGTTTTGGCAATCGGCTTCTCGACCAGCACGTCGATTCCATGTCGCAGGAATTCGCTCGCCACGGCGTGATGAGCCTGAGTCGGGACCGCCACGACAACGGCATCCAGTCGATCGAACAATTCCCGGTAGTCGGCAACCCACGTCGTGCGGCACTTCGCAGCGATTTCGGCTCCGACGACGGGGTTCGTGTCGGCGATGGCGGTCAATTCGACGCCCGGCATATCGGCGAGAATTCGCGCGTGGTGTCGGCCCAGGGCGCCGGTCCCGATCACAGCCAGCCGCAACGCCTTCATGCCGCTCTCCGTTGATTCTGAGATTCGTCGGATGTTTCCGGGGGTTTGTTTCGGCGGGCTTCCCCCTGACGACCCTGCTTGCCGGACTGCTGGCGGGCCACAAAATCGAGCAATCGCATGAGCTCGATCGGGAAGCATCCATTCAGTTCCGTCGAGAAGAACTCCCGAACTTGATCGAGCGACTTGTGCTCGCGGTAGAGCAGCCGATGCGCCTTGCGGATGACGGCGATCGTCTCGGGATCGATCCCCCGCCGCTGCATCCCAACCATATTGACCGCGATGATTCGCGGGTTGTCGCTGCCGGCGGCCAGCATGTAGGGGGGAACATCGTTCGGCACGCGACATCCGCCACTGACGAACGACAGTGTGCCCAGCGTGGCGAAATGGTGGACGACGGCGTTGCCCGAAACGATCGCTCCGTCGTGAACATGCACGTGCCCTCCGAGAAGGACTCCGTTGACGAGCACCACGCCGTCGTGGATGTGGCAGTTGTGCGCCACGTGCGCGTTGGC
>JAGVKR010000053.1 GCA_020050375.1 Planctomycetales bacterium | reverse complement strand
CTGCGTCTTGTCGCCGTGGATCGCGGCCGCGCGAACTCCGGCCCGCAGGAGATCGTTGACGACGCGGTCGGCGCCGCGCTTGGTCCGCGTGAAGACGAGCGCCCGCGAGGCAGACTTGTTCTTCAACAGGTGCCGCAGCAACACCGATTTGTTGCGTTTGGCGACATGATAGACCGTCTGTTCGATCCGATCGGCCGCGGCCGAGACCGGTGCGACGTGGACGTTCTTCGGGTCGCGCAAAATCGACTGCGCGAGCTGCCGGATGTCGTCGGGCATCGTCGCCGAGAACAACAGCGTCTGCCGTTCGGTACTGAGCCGAGCAACAATCTTGCGGATGTCGGGAAAGAATCCCAGATCGAGCATGCGGTCGGCTTCATCGAGGACGAATGTCTCGACTGACCGCAAATCGACGTGCCCCTGGTTGAGGAGATCGAGCAAACGGCCGGGGGTGGCGACGACGATGTCGACCCCATTCCGCAAAGCGCGGACCTGCGGGTTCTGGTTCACGCCGCCGAAGATCACCGTGTTCCGAAGGGGCGTGTTCCTTCCGTAAGCGCTGAAGCTTTCGGCAATCTGTGCGGCGAGCTCCCGCGTCGGCGAGAGAACCAGCGTGCGAATCCGTCGGCCGGCGCCGCTGGCGGGACGCGCCAAATGCAGCCGGTGCAGAATCGGCAAGGCAAAGGCGGCGGTTTTGCCGGTGCCCGTTTGTGCACAGCCGAACAAGTCGTGGCCGGCGATCACGAGCGGAATCGCCTGGGCCTGGATGGGAGTCGGGGTCGTGTAGCCTTCGGTCGTCACAGCCCGCAGAAGGGGCTCAGCGAGCCCCAAAGTAGAGAAACCCGATTCAGAAGAACTCAATTCAGAAACCGTCAAGTGTTCACTTTCTTCCAGGAATCTTCCCGCAGGCGACCGGATGATGACTCCGACATCGGTCGGAGGCACCCTCGGCAGGAGACGCGGCGATGCCATTCACCCTTCGAGCAGCAGTGGGCCAAACAAGACCTCATAACCGCCGCGCGAAGCACACCTGGCGTTATGTCGGGAAACATCCGACCGACAGGCTTCAGCGTCTCTCACACGTCCCGGTCGCGGCCGTCAGGCCGGACCACGAGGGCGAGATTCCAATGATTGTTACCAGGACAGAATGCGCCGGACGCGGACCGCGTCCTCTCAAAGCCATATCGATACCTGGGGGTATCCAATGGCTGACAAGGCAATTCGTCCACCGGATACGGCGAGTGAGGTTGTCACTCGTGGAAGAAGTATAGCTCGTTCCCATGCCCACGCCAAGGCGCATTCCGAAGAATTGCGGGATTCTGGCGCGCGGCACCGTTTGATCGGGTGTTTCAGCGTAAAAACGGGTGCCGGGGTCAAAGCGGCGTTGGAGATCACGGGTCGCAGCGTGTCAACCCTTCGTGGAAATGAAAGCTTGGCCGGAACCAAATCGCGAGCGTGGCCCCGCCGCCGGCCACGGGGCCACGCTCGCGGACATCGCTTGCCGATCGCCGATTCGGATCGAATTCCCGGATTTCAATTCACGCGGCCGATGGATTTGCCGCTTTGACCCCGGCACCCGACGTTGCAGCATTCAGACTTTCGGGAGCGCCGTGTGGGACATCGGGCGGCCGAGAAAGTACCCCTGAAAGTGAGTGAAGCCCAGTTCACGGCATATATCGACCAGCTCCTGACTGTCGACTCCCTCGGCGACAGTCGCGATTCCGGCGTCGGCGGCGTGCGTGAGCAATGTTCGCAGCAGCGTCCGGCGCCCAACCGATCCGATCGCCTGTGAATCGAGCAGACTGCGGTCGAATTTCAGGAAATCGGGCGGGATCTCGGTCAGCTCCAACAGCCGTGATTGCCCGGCTCCGAAATCATCGTAGGCCAGTCCGATTTCCATATCGCGCAAGGCGGCGCGAAAATCGCGCATCGCCGCAAGATCCGGGACGGCCGCTTCGTGGATTTCCAGCACGAGCGGACGCGCGCCGGCCTGCTCGCGGAGGGTTCGCAGCGATTCGACCAACTCCGGCCCCAATGGCTCCTGCGGATGCGTATTCAAAAACAACTGCTGAGACGGCGACCAATCGGCGAGCGTCTCGACAGCCTTGGTTCGACAGAGGGTGCTCAGCCGTTCTTGCAGATCGAGCCGCGCGGCGACCTCGAAAAGCCGCACCGGCGATTCGAGCCCGATGATGTCGCATCGAACCAGCGCTTCAACCGCCAAGGGGCGGAGGTCGGCCGCAGCGACGATCGGCTGGAAGACCATTTCGAACCGATCCTGGTGGATCACAGCGTAAAGCTGCGAAATCAACCAGCCGTGTTCCGGTGAGTCGGAGACGACTGTGTGCGCGCCTGTTTCCGCATTGTCGCGTCCCAGGCGCAATTCCATATCGGCGAACTGCAGCAGGTCGCCGTCGCCGACCGGCGTGGGCGCGGCGATCCGCCGACCGTTGACGAACGTGCCGTTCGTGCTCCCCAGATCGCGGATCAGCACCGCCTCGGAGGTCACGATCAGTTGCGCGTGCTGCTTCGATACGTTCTGAGACGGCAAGCGGAAATCGTTGCTCGCCGCCCGACCGATCGTGAAGGAGACCTTCCCGATGCGAACCTGGGTGAGCCCGCTCGATTCTCCTACGCAACCGACGAGAAACCACCCCTGATCGATTTCGGTGGAGGACTCTGAATTCGAATTGTTTCTGACGATTACGGCCATCGTTCAAGTCACTCGAGCACTTTCAACGCGGTTTCAGAGAGGTTGTCAAATGGTATTCGATTCGGACTGAGTCCCCGGCACGAGCACTTCCAGAATCCGCGCGCCCGTCGATGAATCAGTGAACTCGGACTGCCGACTATTTGCGCCGAGGCTGTCAAGCAAAGCGACCACTTCCCGATCGCTCCCCAGCTCGTTCGACAGCACGAGCGGATGCTCGGTCGTCGCATTCAGCAGGCCGGTCGTCATCGACACGGTCCGCCCGAAGTAATCGACGCGGCCGTTGATCGACGTGGAGAGCGCCGTTCCGCGGTGGAGCGCGGCCCGAAGCGGAACGTAGCCGGCGCTGTTGCGATCTGCCGGTTTGTCGCGAAACAGATCGACTGCGACTCGAATCGCGTTCAGCGTTTCGGGAAATGCCGCCAGCAGATGTTCGTGCTCTTCCTTCACGATCTGGCCGCCGTTCGATTCCACCGCCTGCCGCAGGGATCGAAATCGTTCACTGATTCTCAAGTAGGCGGTTGCATCTCCCCATTTGTCGCACAGGAGAGCCACCTGATCGGCGCGGATCGCGAGCAAAGTGCATGCCGAGTAGTCGGAGAGCCGCTCGCGTGACAACACCTCGGTGGGGAAGAGTCGCCGAAACGCCGGCAGGAGACCGGCCTTAGCCGCCGTCAATACATCGGCCTGAGGGATCGTCCGTTCGATCCGCAGCAACAGTGGACGGGGGAACTTGTTTTCGAGCGTCAGCAGCGGTTGTCCCGCACGGATCGCGGGAAAACGAACGGGATCAAACTCCGCCGACAACGGCAGGACGGCCCGCCCCGTGCCGCTCGCGGCGAGGACGGTGAGCGGAACAACATAGGGGAGCTGCGGACCTCGGACCACGTAGGCTCCGGCGTCGAGCGCCGGATCGAGATTCAGCGATTCTCCCACCGCCAGGCGGGCCTGTGCGACGACATGGGGAGCATGCTCGGGGCCGCCGATGCAATACGTCTTGAGGTCGGCCGGCCGCAATTCGGGATGAATGCGAAAGATCAGTTCCACGGCGTTCCCGAAATCGACGTCAAAATCGAGGTCGCACGCCTCGCACCGGACGTGGCGGTCGATCTCGGCCAGCGTGTCTTTCACAGTCGATGAGATGCGGCACGTCGGGCAGAGGATGTCCCAGTGCAGTTCCAGCAACCCGGCGTGGCAGGCGTGCAAGCACGCTTCCGTCAATCGATCGGGGCTGACCCCCAGACGCCGGGCCAGCGCGTGCGGGCGGATGCGGCCCAGCTCCTGGGCAGGACTTTCTTTCAGGAACTCGAGCAGACGTTCGGCACAATCCGCATCGACACCGGCCTGGTGCAGCGCTTCGCGGCGATCGTCGAATCGCTGCCGCGTCGACTTTCGCAGTGTCGCCGGTGGTTCGAACGGATCCAGCGCCGGCGACCCGTGCAGGCGACCGGTCGCCACTTTGTCGATCCGATTGTAAATGCGATCGAGCGCTCGTTTCCCCTTCACGCTGACTTCGATGTGAGCCAGCAGGCGCCCGAGAATGCTGCGTGCTGCGATTCGGACCGTGTGTTTCAAACGCGTCCCGCCAGTGGGCGTCGGCGTCAATTCGACAATGCTCAGAAACCATTCGAAGGGGCCTTTGCGAAACTCGCGCAAGACCCCGAGTCGACGCCCTTCCACCCATTCGAAGGGATGCTCTTCCCAGTTCAACACGGCCCAGCCCAGTCGAAACGTACCGTACTTGTGGAGTGCGCCGTGTTCGTCGCGCTCTGTCGTGTATTCGACGGGCGGGATGCCGACCGCGCAGTTGATTCGTTCGGTGTTGGAGACCAGCGGCCAGAGCTGCTCGGAGGACGCGGCCAAGTCCCACTCCCAAGTCGTTTCAATCAAATCGCCGCTCGTCGCCGGCAACCCGGGATGCACCGCGACGTCGTTCGTCTCACCGCGGAGCAACAGGGCGATTTCTTCGCGCAGATGGGCGGCATCGGCATATCGGCTGGTGGGCTTCTTCTCGAGGGTTTTGGCGACCAGGCGGGCGACCCCGTCGCTGACCGATGCGTTGAGCTTGCGCACGTCGGGTGCTTCTTCGAAGCAGTGCATCGTGATCATTTTGACCGCGTCGCTGGCGACAAACGGCGGCCGGCCGGCCAGCATCTCGAACAGTGTCGCGCCGAGTGAATAGACGTCGGTCGCCGGGCCGACGTCACCTTGTCGGGCGCACTGCTCCGGAGCGATATAATACGGTGTGCCAAGCATCGCCCCGGTCTTTGTCATATCAAGCGAAGCCGATTGCTCGATATGGCGGGCCAGGCCGAAATCGGTCAGCTTGACGAGCGGCTTGCAACCGGAGGCTACCGCTGCGGCAACGGCGGCGGCCGGCGTCTCGTCGCCGGCCAGCGCGGCCGATAGGAGGATGTTTCCCGGCTTGATGTCGCGATGCACGATTCCGCGCCTGTGGGCTTCGGCCAGCGCTTCGGCCACATCGTGTACGATCTGGAGCGCGATTCGTTCGGAAAGCTGACCGGCCTGCGACAACAGCCCTTTCAGGTCGGTGCCGCTGACGAAATCCATCACGAGGTAACAGGTCCCGTCGATTTCCCCCGTTTCGAGAAGGTTCGCGACGTGCGGATGCCGCACTTCCGAAAGCAGCCGCGCTTCCTTCTGAAATCGTCGCACGGCGTGTTCGTCGGGTATGGCCTCGCGGGCCAGCACCTTGACGGCCACCTGGCCGGTCCCCGAATCGTCTTCGCCGAGGTAGACGGTTCCCATCCCTCCCTGACCGAGTTTGCGGAGGAGGCGGAAGCGGCCCAGCCGGGTCAAGTCGCCGCGGTTGCTCGAAGGAGGCGCAATCAGCGAAGTGTCGACCGAGAACTTCTGTTCGCCGGTGCTGTCAGGAGACGGCAGTGCCGGATCGGCGCTGCCGAAAATGATGGTGCGCTCCTGGTTGTCTTCCGGCAGCATAGATTGCTCCCAGTCGGCGGCCCGGGTTCAAACGCAAAAGAGGTCGGCAACGCGCGGTTCTGGCAAAAACTCTACGTCATTGAATCACGGCGAGGGAGCGAACCGTGGAGGAACATGCCTCGCGGTTGATTCACTCTACGCCGGCCTGCTCGGTGATGCGGGATAATTCGGATATAACGGCAGCCGGGACGAAGAAAGCGGGATCAGCCAATAACCTCGAACACCGGCGTGCCGCCGTGGGCAATGTGAATCGGTCGCCCGGTCAAATCGTCGACAGTCATTGTCGGATCGACGCCGAGTAGCTGATAGATTGTCGCCACCAGATCGCCGGCGGAAACGGGCCGATCGGTGGGATAGGCTCCCTGTTCGTCGGTTTTGCCGAGCAGAAAGCCGCGCTTCGTCCCTCCGCCGGCAAGGAGCGCGAAACCGCATTGAGGCCAGTGGTCGCGTCCGGAACGGGCATTCACGCGCGGCGTGCGCCCCATTTCTCCCATGACGACCAACACCGTCGAATCCAACAGTCCCCGCTCTTCGAGGTCGATAATGAAGGCGGAGACGATCTGGTCGAGCTGCGGCAGTAAGGCCCGGCACATGCCGAAGTTGTTGTCGTGCATATCCCAATGATTGCCGCTTTCGGCTTCTTCCCAATTGACGCTGATAAACGTCGATCCCGCCTCGACGAGGCGGCGGGCGATGAGCATGCTTGATCCCCACACGTGCCGGCCGTAACGATCGAGCGTCGCCGGCGACT
>JAGVKR010000551.1 GCA_020050375.1 Planctomycetales bacterium | reverse complement strand
CGGGGGAGTCGCTGTACGACGTCGCCAACGATCGCTTGCGCGCCTGCACGGAATCTTCGGACGGGCGCCCGGTGCTCCGCGATCTGTTCGACGAATCGGTGTCCGACACCGAGCTGATCGCCGCGCTCGAGAAGCTGCGGGTTCCCCGGCACATGTTCAAGTTCATTTACCGGCTGCTGGTCGAGCACTGCAATCGTTACACCGACGACAATCCGCGCTGGACGATCGCTCGCGAAACGCTGCAATCGACACTGGCTTTGTATCTGCGGGACTTGCAGGAGTTCGATCGCGGGGCGGGGACGGGATGAGAGGGGAAATGACGAATGTCGAAATTCAAATGTCTAAGGAAAGACAAAAGACCGAAAAGGGAAAAAGGGAGTCTTTGGAGCTTTGGGGTTTTGTCTTTCCTTAGACATTTGTGCTTCGTGCTTCGTGCTTGACGACGCTGTTACGACGTCAGTTGCTTCTCGAACTGAATCCCGTACTTCTTCATCTTTTTGTAGAGCGTCGTGCGGTTGATTCCCAGCATCTCCGCCGTGTTCTGGCGGTTCCAGCCGTTGTTTTCGAGGGCGTCGAGAATGATCTGTCGTTCGGGATTGGCAAGCGCGGTTTTGAGATTGGCCGAGCTTCCGCGGGCCAGAAGCGCGTCGGGGATGGCGGCCCCGCGGCGGACCGATTCGGGGAGGTCTTCGATGCCGATCACTGAACGCTTCGTCAGCACGACGGCCCGCTCGACGACGTTCACCAGCTCGCGGACGTTGCCGGGCCACTGGTAACGCTGCAGCACGTGGACGGCCTGCTCGCTGAAGCCCGTGACGGTCTTCTCGGTTTGCTTTCGGAACTCGGTGAGGTAGTGCTCGAGCAAGAGCGGGATGTCGCCGATCCGTTCTCGTAGCGGCGGCTGCGTGAGCGTGATCACGTTGATGCGGTAGTACAGGTCCTGCCGAAACTCGCCGGCAGCGACCTTATCTTCCAGGTCGCTGTTGGTCGCGAGAATCAGGCGAATGTCGACCTTGTGCGTCTTGTTTCCGCCGACCGGCTCGAATTCGCGGTCTTGCAGCACGCGGAGCAGCTTCACCTGCAGGCTGGGGGAGGCCGTCGCGATCTCGTCGAGGAAGATCGTCCCGCCGTTGGCCTGGAGGAATTTGCCGATCTTGTCGTGGACGGCACCGGTGAAACTGCCGGCCATGTGGCCGAACAACTCGCTTTCGAGGAGCGTGTCGGGGAGCGCGCCGCAGGCGACTTCGACGAAAGGCTGGGTTCGGCGCGAGCTGAGCTGATGAATGGCCCTGGCCGTCATCGTTTTGCCGGTGCCGCTCTCGCCCAGGATCAGCACGGTCGTTCGCGTGTCAGCCACGCTCTCGATCAGGTCGAACATCTTCGACATCTTGTAATCGCGGCCGATGATGTTCCCGAGGCCGAACCGCTGATCGAGCTGCGCCTTGAGATGCTTGTTCTCTTCGACGATCTGCCGTTGTCCCAATGCCCGCTGAATGGTGAAGTCGAGCTCGTCGTTGATCAAGGGCTTCGACAGGTAATCGAACGCCCCCAGGCGAATGGCCTCGACGGCATGTTCGATTGTGCCGAAACCGGTCATCAGGATCACGGCGGCTTCCGGTGAGGTCTGCCGGGTGAATTCCAGGACGCGGAATCCGTCGTCGTCCGACAGATTGACGTCGCACAGAACGGCGTCGAAGCGAAATTCACCGATCCGCCCGCAGGCCTGTTTGCAGGATTGCGCCGTTTCGACGCGATGCCCTGCGGACCGCAGGTAATCGGCCAAAGCTTCGAGGATGAATTTGTCGTCGTCGACGAGCAGCAGGGAGCCGTGTGTCATCGGAGTCTCATCTCGTGAAGGCATGCCGACCCATCGGTCTTGGGGAATCGCATCGCGGCAGGGCGACGTGTGCTCTACGCGCGGTTTGAATCGATTTTTCCGGGTCGAGCGGACATCCTTGCCGCCGGAACCGATTGTGCCGGGAAGCCAGTTCAGAGAGGGTACGCAACCATAGGTCACAGGTTGCGGACGGTCAACAAGCGGCGGCAGCATTCCGTTGCCGAAGATCAACCGCGATGGACGTTGGACGGCGGACGGCGGGGATGAACCCCGCCGCTCGCTGGGGCGAGTGTGGGATGTGCTCTTGATTTCGCTCGCCCGGACTAACAGTCCGGGCTACGTGGCGGCGCGACGCTTCCTGACGTAGCACGGGCTGTTAGCCCGTGTGTGACGGAGCGTCTCACGCGGGTGAAAGTGGAATCAGTTCAGCGTCACGATCGGCAGCTCGTAGGCGGGGGCATATTGCCGATCGGTGGTGCGCGGGGAGACGTGTGGCGAGGCGAATCGTTCGCTGTCATCGGTGCGGCTGCCACTGCGATCATTGCCCCGCGGTTCGTCGACCTGGGCGTTTGTGTTGAGCCAACTGAGCGGTCGGCCGAAGAGCGTCATCGCGGCGGTCTGCACGAGGCTGCGGATCGAGCTGAATGTCTGCGTGACGGCTGTGGGCTCGTAGCCGCAATGGACCATGCAGTTGGTGCACTTCGGGTTGCCGCTCTTGTGACCGTACTGAGCCCAGTCGGTCGTGTCGAGCAGTTCCTGAAACGACTGCACGTATCCTTCCTGCATGAGATAGCACGGCTTTTGCCAGCCGAAGAGGTTGTACGTCGGGCTCCCCCAGGGGGTGCATTCGAGGTCCCAGCGGCCTTGCAGGAAGAGCATGAACAACGGCGACTGGTTGAACTGCCAGCGGCGACCGACGCCATCAAACAGCCGCCGGAACAAGTTGATCGTCTTGCGCTTCTGCAGGAAGTGATCCTGATCAGGAGCCTTCTCGTAGGGATAGCCGGGGGAGACCATCATTCCTTCGACGCCTAAGCGCTTCATCTCATCGAAGAATTCGTGCAAGCGCGCGGGCTCGGCATTGTCGAACAGCGTGGTGTTGGTCGTCACCCGAAAGCCGGCTTTGAGCGCTGCCTGGATGGCACGGTGGGCGATGTCGTAAGTCCCCTCGCGGCAGACGGCGTGGTCGTGCTCTTCGCGGGGACCATCCATGTGGACCGAGAATGACAGATACTTCGACGGCGTAAAGCGGTGCAGATGCTTTTCGAGAAGCAGGGCGTTCGTGCAGAGGTATACGTACTTACGACGCGCCACCAGACCGGCGACGATTTCGTCGATTTGCGGGTGCAGCAGCGGTTCACCACCGGGAATCGACACGATCGGGGCGCCGCACTCGTCGATGGCCTGAAAGCACTGCTGGGGAGTGAGGTGCTTCCGCAGGATGTCGACCGGGTGCTGGATCTTGCCACAGCCGGCACAGGCCAGGTTGCAGCGGAACAGCGGTTCGAGCATCAGGATGGTCGGGAAACGCTTGATGCCGCGGAGCTTCCTGCCCAGGACATACGTCGCGACCGTCCACATCTGCGAAAGTGGAACACCCATGCGTGCCTCCATGCCATAACTGGATATACGACAGGCAGTTTAGATAACAGGTTTGCCGGCGATTGTCAGCGTCAATTTGGGGGGATGCGGGTGATTTGCCGGAATTGGGGTGATGCGTTGAAACGCGGCGGCTGGTCAACACGGGTTCGCATCAACGAGCATGGCAGGTCAGATTCTGTCCGCGCGAAGTCAGATTTTGTCGCTGGGACCGACCTGTTCGCCGAGAAATCCGCGAGATACAGTTGAACGATCGGATTGCGTGTTGAATCGTCCGTCTCTCCAAGGGAGTTCGCCATGTCTGCTGTCGTTTTCCGCCTGTTGCTGGTCGCCGGCTGTGTTGGCGGAACGTTACTGGGTGTCGCCTCTCCCCGATTGGCTTCGGCTGCTGACAAGCCTGCAGCGCCGCGCGGGATTGACCCGTCAAAGCTGAAAGCGGCGCGGGGCCGGGCTCTGGAATTCCTGCGGACGACGCAGCAGGCCGACGGGAGT
>JAGVKR010000662.1 GCA_020050375.1 Planctomycetales bacterium | reverse complement strand
TCTCTTCAACTCTGTATCTCTTCAACTCTGTATCTCTTCAACTCTGTATCTCTTCAACTCTGTATCTCTTCAACTCTGAAACTCTTCAACTCTGAAACTCTTCAACTCTGAAACTCTTCGACTGTGCAACGCTTCAGGGGGCTGACGCCCCCCGCTCGCGTCGCTGTCAATGCGTGGCCGCTTCGCCGAACGGCGAATGCGTGACGTCTGCGAGAATATCGATCGCGCCGCGAAATCCTTCCTTGTGCAGGACCGTTCGGATCGGTTCCGTCAAATCGCTGCCCGGTTTCTGCTCCGCCACGACTGCCAGGACCCATTTGAGGATCGCGTTGGCGGTGGTGACATCCCGAATCATTCCGAGGTTCAGCTTGAAGCCGAACCCCTGCGGCCGATTGGCCACCTGGGCCTCGCGGTCGATGACCAGCACCGACGGTTCATTGCCGAGCACGGAAGGATGGAATTTCGCGAGCTCCGCGCACTGATCCGTCGTGAGAATGTAAAGGTTGTACCGTCCCTGATACCGCTTCAGCAGCTCGAGATTGCTGCGCAGCATATCGGCCACTGCCGACTTCCAGCCGGCATCGATCACAAACACGTCGAAGCGCTTGCGTTCGGCATATTGCTCGGCGGGCGATGTCATCAGATCAGCCGCCGGCGCCGACGAGGGATTCGTTTCGTACTGCGTCATGAGGAGCATCCAGAGAAATTCGGCGTGGTTGTGAAAGCTGCTCGTCGATCCGCACGAATTGTGCGTTGAGCACCGACGGTTGCGTCGGACGTTCCGGCTCGCCGTTGTACATGTTGCGAAGCTCCTGCTTGAGCTCCTGCTCGGCCTGTTCGTGGGCGATGCGGCGGAGCGGCAGAAGCCCGTTGGCCAGGGCCGCGAGGGCCGCCACGTTGTTGGTGAAGACCGAAGCCATCACGCCAAAGCCCATCGTGAACGCCCCGGCGATGCACATCAGGTTGGGGATCAGGATCAGGGTCCAACTGCGGTTGATGTTCTTATCGAGGTTGCGGGCGATGTCGCGCAGCTCGCAGAGTTTTGCCAGGCTTTCCTCCATGAAGACGATATGGGCCGTGTCGGTGGCGATTGACGAGGCGCCCCGGAGCGAAATCGACACATTGGCTTTCTTGAGGGCAATCGAGTCGTTGATGCCGTCGCCGACGAAACAGACCTTCTTCCCTTCCTTCTGCAACTTCTCGACATATTCCGCCTTGTCGGCCGGAAGGACGCCGGCGAAGTAACGATCCATGCCGAGGCTCTCGGCGAGCTTCTTCGTGGGGCCTTCGTGATCGCCGGAAATGATGGCGATGTGCTTGATCCCCCGCTGCCGCAGCCCCGCGATGATATCGCGGGCTTCGGGCCGGGGCGAGGCGTGCAGTTCGAGCGCTCCGCCGAGTTTCTCGTCGATCCCCACCATCACCAGCGTGTGCCCTTCCTCGTGGGCGTGCTCGAGCGTATCCTGAATGTCGGCAGGAATCTCGATGTTTTCCATCTTCATGAACCGCGCGCTGCCGACGCGAACGGTGTGCCCCTCGATGCTCACGGTGATCCCGTACCCGACCTGGTACTTCGAATCGTCGGATTCGGGCATGGGGAGCCCCGATTCCTTGTGCTTCTCGAGGATCGCCTTGGCGATCGGGTGGGCGAACTTGTTCTCGGCGGCCGCGGCGTACCGCAGCACGGTATCGGCCGTGTGCCCGTTGCACGGCAGGACGCGACCGACCTCGGGAACTTCGCGCGTCAGCGTGCCGGTCTTGTCGAACAGCACGGTGTCGATGTCGTTCATCAGCTCCAGAGCCCGGCCGTCCTTGACCAGAATTCCCTTATGAGCGCAGAGCGTGAGCGACGTGAGCATCGCCAGCGGAGCGGCCATGCGGATCCCGGTGCCGAAATCGCTGTTGAGCACCGCCACGGCTCCCGCGGGGCCGATCGTGGCCAGCGCCGTGCCGGCGATCATCAGCGTGGGAATGACGGCCCGGTCGGCCATCCGCTCTCCCTTGTGCTGAGAGTTCATCTTGTAGCCGGCCGAATCATTGAGGATCTTGGCGATCTTCGACGACGTCGTTTCGCCGCCTGACGATTCGACTTCGACGAACGCTTTGCCGGCAACCATCAGCGTCGAGGCGAACACGCGATCGCCGACCGATTTCTCGGAGGGGGTCGATTCACCGGTCAGGGCGTGCTGATCGACCATCGCCATTCCTTCGCGGACGAAACCGTCGACCGGGACGACTTCGCCCGTCTTGACGACGATCATGTCCCCCTTCTGCAAGCGGTCGAGCGGAGTTTCGATTTCCACGCCGTCGCGGTACAGCCAGACGTAGCGCGGCGCTTTGCCGAAGACGTTCATCAGCATCTTCTTCGAATCGTCCTGCGTCTTCTGGAAGAGGATCCGTCCGAAGCCCAGGCACCAGCACAGCACCGAACCGGCGAAGACCGACCCCGTCGCCAGGCAGCCGACAACGACGATCGAGTCGAGCACGTCGACCCCCAGTCGCCGTTCCTTGACGACCACGTCGTAGGCTCCCTTGAAGCTGGGGATCGCCGTGTAGGCGAAGAGCCCCATCGAAACCGGCAACAGGGCGGGGACGGCAAACTGCGCGACGGCCGCCAGTGGCAGCGACGCCGTGCAGAGCGGGAAGCTCAGGTCGACCTTGTCTTTCTTCGGCGGGACGACGCTGTTGGCCATCGCCGTATCGAGAATCTCGATGATCTGCTCGCGGCGAATTTTCTTCGGGTTGTAGTTGATGAGGACCGTGGCCGTCAGCGGGCTGGTCTTGTAGTTGTCGATCCCCAGGACACTCATCAGCTCGCGCTCGATCGACTGGCAGACCTCTTTGCGGCGGTGGAGCGACGGGTGGTACAGGCGGATCCGCCCCCGCACCTCGTGCTTGACCTGCCAACTCGTGATGATCGGCCCGTGCCGATACATCCGCACCACGCCGTTGTGGTCGGGAATCAGGAACAGCGGGCGTTTCGGCGTGCGGCCCGCCTGTGCAGGTCCGCTGGCGGAACTGTTGTTGTAGAAGTAATTGGCCGGCCCGCCACCGCCGAGAAGTCGCGAATAAACCTCCTCGACCGCCTGGCGGCGCGTCTTCGACTTCACGCAATACTGCACTTCCGCCACCGGCTCACGGGAGCGGCCGCGTTTGCCCCCCGTTGCCTTGGTGCTCTTGATCGTGATGCTCAGAATCCCGGCACTGTCGATGACTCGTCGCACGAATTCCTGGCACAGCTCGTTGCTCGGGTCGGCAAACAAAAAGTTGCTGTGAAAATGAATGCGCCCGGCGGCGGGATACGTGACGGTGATGTCCATAATGCGGGATCGTGGGAGCCTGGAGGGATCAGAGGGTTGCGGAGGGCCGCGACGAATTTCGCAGTGGTTGTCGTTTCAGGGGGACAAGCGAGACTCGGTGGCAAATCGGGGGCCGACGGGAGGACGGCAACTGGATTGCCTCCTCGCACGGCGGTGCGGAATCCCATACGGTTCGGAGAGACGCGCCGGCCGACGAGGTGCGGTCTTGAACCGGGGATTCGTGCTGGCGGTCACGTGGTGGTCGGTTCCGGTTTAGTCTTGTTTTCAGCGACGGCGTCCTGGATCGACTCCACATGTTCGGCAACTTTTTGAGCAACGCTGGCATAGCTCTCGCCGACGCCGTCCGTCACCAGGCCCAACAGGCCGGCGACGGCGCCTTTGATCTTGTCGACATTGGCGCCGGCAAAGGCGCCGACTGCGATTCCCGCAGTCAGGGCAATCATTTCATTACGCGTGAGGGGCATTTTCTCGCTCCGTTCATCATGGCGGAAGCACTACGTGGGGTGGTCAGAAACACCGCTCCGGGGTGCAACCTTGCAAGCGAACCACCAGGCGAGCCAAGGCTCCCCCGGTCGAACGTTGCATTTTTGCAACCCGAGTGTGGCGTTTCTTAAACGTAGCCCATAATCCGCAACGGCGCGTGAAAAGCACCCAGAACTCGCAATAGAAAGCGTCGTCGACGCCGGCACAGACGGTGCAACCGGCGCCGCCGGAACCCATCGAGCGAAAACGGGTAAGACCGGCGGCCTCAACACAGCCCGATTTCGGTTCGGCAACCTGATTCGGGCTGCCGTCGAAAACCAACTGGAGCCACGGGCGTCGCGCAAACGCCCGGATCAACCGGCAAGAGAACGATCCGTCGATCTCGAAGAAATCAAACCGAAACCGCACCGGCGGACGCGGCAACACGCCGCCGGCGCATCGGAACAACAAAACGATATCGTGGCCGCGCCCCGGCAACAAGCCGAAGTCGCGATCAACCCGACCAGCACAAACTCAGGCCGACGCCAGCGCTTCGACCCCTTCTTCGACGATTGTCGAGCCTTCCGCTTTGGCGGCTTTGGCTTCGAGTTGCGCAGCCTTGCGAGCGGCGGCTTTCTCTTTCATGTCGTGGATCAGGTCGTTGGCGGCATTCGCTCCGTCGAGCAAACCGGACGCGAGCGGCGCCCCCCCCGGAATGTAGTTCGCCACAAACATCGTCGGGAACACGACGCCGTACGATGCGAAATAACAGCTCGAATACACGAATCGCGAGACGAACTGGCTGGTTGCCGGCAACGCCTGCTGCACCTTGGCCGCAGCGTCGCTGGCGCCGTCGCGAACCGCTTCTGCGGCAGTCGCCATGGCGGCGGCCACGGATTTCAGCGGATCGTTGGTCTGGTCGACGGGCTGTGAATTCTCTACGGTCATGAGGGGCTCTCCACGATGAATGAATAGCGTCCGAGACGCCGATACCGTTTCGCTCGCGCACCTGTTGCCGGGCGCACCTAACGAGAATATAAGTCGCTTCAGAGACGTGTCAATCTGTTGTGATTAAGAAATCGACAGACTTGCTCGACGCCGTGCTCTTTAGATAACCGATTGCCGTCCCTGATGTTGCGTCAGGGGGGCAACGGTCAATTGTCTCAGGACTCCGTTGAGGCCGATCGTGCGGATTAAGCGGCGTCGAATGGGGACGATTGCACCCGCGGCGCTGGCATCGTCCGGCGAAACCAAGCCTCCACAATGCGTCAGGCAGTATAATCAATCGTAAGGGATGCCTGTTCCGACCGGGCCGTGCCATCTATTCCCAAGGCCGTTCCATTGATGTCCGAAACGACTGCAAGTCGCACTGTGACCGTTGCCCCGCCGGCCGCGCGACCGTCGGTTCGCATCGCGACCAGCCCGGGAGCGATTCGAATCACGGCGCTCGTGCTGTTCGCCAGGAACGATCCGTCGGTCGTCCATCGGCTGGTTGAAGGACTGCTCAGAGTCGAAGCGGTCGAAACTGTGGAGATCGATCACGCGACCGGCGAGGTCGTGGTGGGTTACGACCGCCGAAAGCTCGGTCACGCCGCGGCGCTGTCCAGCATTTCGATCGCCCTGCGCGATGACAAATCCCGCTCTTCCCGCAGTATTCCACCTCAACTCGACTTGATTCACGTCGTCGGAAAAGTGATCCGCATCGAACGTCGTCAGCGACGGGGCGGAGTGCTGATGACCGTCTTCTCGGCCGGCGCCGACTTTCTGGCCGCCGTTTCGCACATGATCGTCCCGGCGAGCCCCGGTCGCGCGCAGCGCAACGAGCGTCCCGCCGACAAGGCCGTTCTACGAAATGGTCTTGCGATCAGATATCTACCCCATCGCGACGGGACACGCCTCGATACTCATCCGAAGACGGTCGTCATTGTCCAGGGATGGCGACGCGTGGCCAATCTGGCGGCGGCCGGGGGATGTTTCTTCCTGTCGTTTGTGGGGCTCGTCACCCCTGGAATTCCCACCGTCCCGTTCGTCCTGGCGACCAGTTACTTTCTGGTTCGCTCGTCTCCGGCGCTCGACGAACGGCTGCGGCGCTCGCGGCTGCTCGGGCAGTTGGTTCGCGACTGGACGGCCTACAACGGGATGCGCCCCAGCACAAAACGCAACGTCGTTCTGCTGACGCTGACGATCATGGGAGGAACACTCGTGTTCGTCGAGCCCTCCGCGCCGATTCTGATTGTGATCGGCGTGATGGGAACGCTCGGCGTGAGCGTGATCCTGCTGACGCGGACTGTCCCTGAAGATGCGCCCGACGACAGGACCGCTTTGATCCCGGCGTGACGAGCAACTGGCTCGAAGGGCAACAGCCGAATCGTCTGCCTCCAACGGCGGGGCCGCCCGTCCCGACCGATTTCAGCACTTGCGACAGGGCTGTCGAGTCGTAAAGCGGCTGGCGAACTCGGCGTCCACGAGGGCGAAGATCTTTTTCCGCAGCGACAGAAAGTCGTTCATCAACGACCGACCGACGGGGGTCACGGAGCTCCGTTTTTCTTCACGCCCCCCCACGCGCGCATCGACGAGCGGCTCGCCGAACGCCTGCTCGGCCTGCTTGAGCTGTCCCCAGACGAAACGATAGCTTCGCCCGATGCGCGCCGCGGCCTCCTTGATCGACCCGGTCTCGTCCACCGCCTGGAGGATCTGGCAGACGCCGGGGCAAAAGACCCGCTCCCCTTCGAGCTCGAGCCAGAACTTGACCCGGGGATTGAGCCCGACCTTCGGAATCGTGCGACGAGCGGTTTTGGCTTTCATGAGAACCTCCCGTTAGAAAAGTCTATGCGCAATGAGCAAAGTTCAGCCGCGGGTCGCGGCCGGGCTCCAACTCGATATGCGACGGTCCGGCCCGGGCAGCGTCCACATCATACAGTCCGGGAATCAATCTCGCGCGCGTCTGATTTCCCCATTGTTTGCGCGCTCCCACGCTAATGCTTTGGGTCAATCGGCATATCACCCCATTCCGCACTCCGAATTCCGCATTCTCCATTCCCCCAAACTCGCATTGCTGCCGTTTCCAGTCTGAGGTATTTTCCCGCCTCTCCCCCTCTCATTCCCTTCGATCATTTCCGATCCACCCGAACGGCATTTGCCGCCGCGCTTCTTGTCGCGCGCCGGCAGGGTCTGTGGCGGTGCGCATTTTGAGGAGCCGGACGTGTCCCATCGCATGATTCTGTCGTTTGTCGCGTTGCTTTCTGCAATGTCGGTCGGCTGCTCGTCGCTGAAACGCTCCGATACGGCGCGCACCGGACGCGAGCAGATGCTGATCTCCAACGCCGTCGATCAGTCCCTCAACAAGGTCGATTTTGACTCGTTCCGCGGGCGGGCCGTGCTGATCGAAGACAAGTACCTCGACTGCGTCGACAAAGGCTACCTGACGGCGTCGGTCCGGCACCGCATTGCCCGCGCCGGCGGGACGATCGCACCGAAAATCGACGACGCCGACGTCGTCCTCGAGATCCGCAGCGGCGGCCTGGGGACAGACACCGCCGATTCGTTCCTCGGAACGCCGGCGATCGCCATGCCCGGCATGGTTTCGATCCCGGAAATCAAGCTCGTCTCGAAGACGCATCAGTCGGCGACTGCCAAGATCGGCCTGGCTGCCTACGACGCGAAAACGATGCGACTGCTCGGCGACGGCGGAACGTCGCTGTCGATGTCGACCGACAACAACTGGCACGTCCTGGGCGTGGGGCCGTACCAGGACGGAACGATCCACCGCGAGATCCAGCGTGGGATCCCCTCGACCGGCGGGCAACCTTACACCGAATTGCCGACGCACGTCGCCTTTGGAGGACAACAACCCGCTCCGAATCGTCCGCGTCTGGCCAGACACGTCCAGGAAGGCGATGTTCGAGGGAAAACCTCCACACAAGCCACTCCCGCCGCCGCCGAATCCCCGCTTGATGAGTGATTCCCAAGCCCGACGCCCGCCTCTGGCAGATCGGAAGAGCGT
>JAGVKR010000031.1 GCA_020050375.1 Planctomycetales bacterium | reverse complement strand
CTACCTGCATCGCCTGGCCTATACCGAGCGTAAGCAACTTGTGGGGCATCGGGGCGCCGTGTACTCCGTTTTGCCCCCCGACGAAGACGGGCGGGTGATCACTGGCGGGGAAGATGGCACAGTTCGCATCTGGGAAAGCAAAGGGGGGCATTGCCTCCGAACTGTCTCGGCGCATGAGAGCTGCGTGAATTCGCTGGCATTGTCGCCGGATCGAAGTCTGCTGGCCACCGCGAGCTGCGACGGGACCGTCAAACTCTGGGAATTGCCAGGTTTGGACGATCCAGTCGTGCTGACAAGAATGCAGTTCGGCGCCTTCGGCTGTCGATTCTCGCCGGACGGCCGCCTCCTGGCGACGGCGCACGGTGAACCGCGGAACGGTGGGCGTGGGGAAGTGCTGATCTGGGATGTGGCAGAGCGTTCGATTCGTTACCGCGTGCCCGGCATAGAGCACAAAGTGGAATCACTCGCCTTTCACCCCGATGGCAAGCTGCTGGCCCTGGGATCTTCACACCGCGAGCTGATCCTCTTCGACGTCGAACGTGGCGAGCAATGCGCCATGCAGAGCGAGCACGTGGGAATGTTTCAGACGCTGGCATTCACTCCGTCCGGAGATCGTCTCGTCACGAACGGCACCGACAATTCCGCCTGCGTGTGGAACGTTCCCAGCCTGACACTCGAGCACAAGCTCGGTCCGTGGCCCTCACTCGTCACCGCTATCGCCATCGTACCCACCGGAAGTCGGTTGTTGCTGGGATTCTACAACGGCGAGGTCCGCCAGCTTAACTGGCCGGGGGGAGAGACGCTCAACGTCTGGCGCATCCACAACGATCGCATCTGGGATTTGACCACTTCCGAAGACGGGACCGCAGCCGTCTCGGCGGTCGGCGATGGAACGGCGACGCTGTTCGATTCGATCGGCGAACACGAGTTTCGACTGCTTTCGGACAACGCGCTGCGGGGTGCGGAGAGTGCCTTTTCACAGGGGAGCCGGTTCTTCGGATTGGCCACTCCTTCCGGAGACGAGGTGTGGGACCTGTCTCGAGGGACACTCGTTCAATCGAATCCCCCGGCGCGCGAGACGGGTCAAGCAGAGGATCCCCCTTCGTTCACGGAGGCCTTGAAGGCCTTGTCCCGCCGTCTCTCGGATCGTTGGGACCCCGTCACATGGCGAGACCCCCTCGAGAACGCGCCGCATCCCGATCAGGGGAACGCGCGACAATTGAGTACCGGCGCCCTGTCAATGGATGGGATGCATTTCATTCGCATTTTGCAACTGGAGAGCGACTATCGCGTCGAAACCTGGTCAGTCTCCGATCAACGCCGGCTCGACCGGGTGACGCTTCGCAAGCTCCCCCCCGTCTTCAAGGCTGTCTCGCACAACGGACGCTGGTTGCTTGTGGAGGACGGGAAGGGGGGAGCCGAACTCTGGGATGTGACCGCCGGATCGCTCGTCAGGCGTCTTGCCGGACATTCCAGTGCCTTACAAGGCGTCGCCTTCTCGCCCGCTGATGACCGGCTCGTGACAACCGGGGGAGGACAGGCCGCCGTGTGGGAATTGCCGGGCGCGCGACCGATTTGCCAATTGTCGGAATACAACGATGGAACGGACGCCGTCACGTTTTCCCCGGACGGCCGGCGGATCGTCACGGGAGGCACTTCGTCACGTCTTGTACAGGTCTGGGATGCTGATATCGGTCAAGAGCTCCTGACGCTGACGGCTCACGGAGTGCCAGTCCGCCGCGTCAGTCTCTCGGGAGACGGTCGAGCGCTGGTGAGCGTCGGATGGGAAGGCGGCTACGCGGCCCGAGTGTTCCACTGGTCGGGACGGCAAGACGACGCAACGCCACAAGCCCCGAGGTGACCGCAAATTCGCCGAGACGAAGGAACTGTCGGACCGCGATTCCTGCGCATCACATCTCCCTCTCATCGCTACCGATCGACCTTCTTCTGCGATCGTGACGGGATCCCCAAGCCGAATTTCGCCGACATCGGCGACGAACGGCGGAACGGATATTCTTGGTACAGCGAGGGTCCGCGGTCTCTGCTGGAAGTCGACTATCCGGCATGGAAAGCGCGAGTTGCGAAATGAGAACGAGTCCGGTGAAGTCCTTGTCAATCTCAACGGGGCTTTCTAGTGCACGAAGGCCTCGGCTGAGCTCATGCGCAGCGAGGGGCGCGGCAGCATCCTCATTTTGGGATCGATCGCCGGTACGAAAGCCCGATCAGGCTCGCGCGTCAATCCGGTGTACAACGCCACCAAGGCCGCGCTGGCGGCGTTTGTGAATTCCGCCGCAATCCAGCTTCGGCCACAGGGAGTGCGGATCAACTGCATTTCTCCCGGGCCGACGGCGACGCCGATGATGGATGCGCAGCCATCTCAAGTGCACAAGGCGGTCAGCGAAATCACGCTGGACGGTCGGATGAACAACCCCGATGAAGTCGCCGAGCTGGCCCTGTTCGTCGCCGCCCACGGCCGTTTTACGGGAGAAGACGTGGGGCTCGGTGGCGGTGCGGGCTTGGGAGGGTGAAAGCTGGTTCGCGATTCAAGCGGCCGGCGTCGCATGGCCCGCGACGGCCTGTCTTACGAACGTTTCTCATTCCGCGGCCAGCAATCACGCCCGTTTGCGCTGGAGCAGCCGCGGCGTCCAGCGGCTGGGCGGTG
>JAGVKR010000095.1 GCA_020050375.1 Planctomycetales bacterium | reverse complement strand
GAATATTGAATGTTCTTGTTCTCGCATCCCCCCCCCTTGAGGACCAGCTTGATCTCGACCTCGTCTTTGCGATGCTGATGAAAATGGATGACCGGGGTCCCGGGCCCGAGATTGTCGCCGCTATTCTTGCCGGTCAGCGAGTCGACCGAATTGGGACGCAGCTTGCCGGCCTTGGTCGCCTTCGCGACGGCGGCCTTGATCTCATCTTCGAGCGTAATCTGGTCGAAGCCGACCGGCGTGCTGATGAGGAACGTCGGCATGCCCGTGTCCTGGCAGATCGGCCGCTCGGTGTCGCACGCCATGTCGATATTGAGTGAGATCGTCGCCAGAGCCAGCGCGGCGTTGGTTTTGGGCGTCTCGCGCTTCGTCGCCTCGGCGATCAACCGCCGAATGTCGGACGGCAAATTCGTCGACGTCTGGACAATCAACTCGTACAGGCTGTCAGAGAAGAACATGAGAACACCTCAGTTTGGACGCAATCGATTTGGATGGCTTCCAACCCGACATTAAGTATACAAATATATAGATATTGGAGCAACGACAAGTCGCATGACCTCGAGCCGTGTCGATGGTGTGCGATACCGTCAGAAGTTGGGAATGACCGACGTCGAAAAATGGACCAACAGCCGTTGCCAGTATCCCACGAGGTAGGATAGCATGCGGGCAGTCTTTATTGAAGCAAGCGGCTTCACGGAATGGGTCTCGGAGTTCCTGTCGGATGACGCGCTCCTCCTGCTCCAACACGAGCTGATGGCCAATCCCACGAAAGGAACGCCGATCGTAGGCTGCGGCGGATTGCGAAAGATTCGCCTCGGCGATCCCCGTCGCGGTCAGGGAAAGCGAAGTGGCGCGCGCGTCATCTATCTTTACGTTCCCGAGACCCGATGGTTTTTCATGATCGACATTTACGGCAAGAACGAGAAAGACGACCTGACCCCTGGTGAGAAGAAGCAGCTTCGTCGGCTGTCGGATGAGTTCAAGGCCTCGGCGCAGGCTGCCGCAATGCGCCGGAAAGGGACGAAAAGTTGATGGTGACTCCAAAGCGAAAGTCGTTGTATGAAAGACTGCGTATCGGCCTGGAAGAGGGGATCGCCCATGCAAAGGGCGAATTGAACCTCAAGACGGTCGAGGTCCCGCAGGCACCTCCCGAAATCGACGCAAACATGCTGGCGACACTTCGAGAGCAGTCGGAAATGTCGCAGGCCGTGTTCGCCGGAATTTTGAATGTGTCGACCAAGACCATTCAAAGCTGGGAGCAGGGACTGCGAAAGCCATCTCACGCGTCGCGACGGCTGATTCAAGTTTTCAGTGAGCGACCGGAGGTCGTCTGCCAGGTCGCCGGCCTGTCAGCGGTCAAGCTTCAAGAAGTGAAGATCGTGCCGACGAAGAAGGGAGGACGCAAGTTCGTCATCCGTCGCCCAAAAAACGGCAGGAAGGATTCCGAATCGGTGTGATCTGCTCGAAGTCCCGCCTTGAGGCGGAACCCGCTGGGCATCTGGTCACTCCGATACGACCGTTTGGGAATGTGCCCCCATTCACCGAATCATCTCATCGCGCAACGCGGGCTGTTCTATCGGGCGGTCCGGCTGAAGCCGGGACTACGAATGTTTGGATCAATCCGCTTTCTTCTTCGCAGCTCGTTTCGGCTTGGCGGCATTCCCCGGCGATTCCTCGGCTGGCGCCAGTGCCCGGGCGATCGCTTCGAGCATGACATCCATCGCGAACGGCTTGCGGAGATAGTCGGCGACCCCCAGCATCTCGGCGTAGGCCTTGTGTCGGCCTCCTTCGTTCGCCGTGATCATGATCACCTTCGGGGGATTCTCGAGCTGTTTCAGGAATTCGAGCACCGGAAAGCCCCCCAGTTGCGGCATCATCATGTCGGTGATGACAAGCGCCGGGCGAAACTCCTGAATCAACCGCTGCCCGTCCCGTCCGTTCGAGGCGTAACCGACTTCATAGCCGGCCGACTCCAGCACGCTGCGGAGCGTCGTGGCGATCTCGCGGTCATCCTCGATCAACAGCACCTTTTCACCGTCTGGCATGTCGTCCTCTGTTCTATATGGCCCGTCAGAATCGTCCTGCCCGTCGCAAATCATCGTATGTCGCACGGCTGGGATTCTCAAGCCGCTGGAGGACGGCGCCGCGTCAAAACGCCCCGACGCTTGACGCATCGCCGTCGGCTGCCGCAGAATGTGCGCGCCGACAGAGCGCCTCTTCGGCCAACCGGCGATTCTGGCCGGAAGACCCGTTTCGAGTTCATGCACATCTGTGATGGGGGATTCCGTGATGATTGGCCTGCCAGGGAATTGCGGTCGGCGTGCGGGGTGGTCATTGGTCGCCATTCTGGGAGCCATTGCGGGGTGGGCGGTTCCAGTCCGGGCCGCCGACTTTCTCAATGTCACCGACGTTGAGTCGCAGCCGCTGGCCGCGGCGACCGAACGGCTGATCGAAGCCCTGGAATATGTCGGCGCTCCCTTGAGCGGGGCCGACCGCGACGCCCTGCAAGCAGCGATCAAAGACACGACTCCGCGCAAGCAGGTGGCAGCCATCCAGAAGATTCTCGACCCGCTCTGCATCGTGGGGGTCGTCATCAATCCCGAAAGCCGCGTCTCGGTCGTCGAAGGCCCGGCGAAGCCCGAGTTGACGCAGCAGGGGTGGCGGACGTTTCTGGTGAAAGTCCACAATCTCGCGGGAATCAATCCCGAGCTGAAGATCGAAAGCCCCAACGTCGCGCCGCTCTACAAACGCAGCAGCGGTTCGCCAAACCCCAAGCTGGAAGTCGCGCCCAGCGACGTCCCGAATCGGTGGCTCGACGCGACGATGTTCAACAGTCAGCCACTTAAGGCCCCTCTTTCGGGGCTGGCGCTCGAATACCGCATCATCCAGCTTTACAGCCGCGACGTGGGGAAGCGCGAGGCGAAGCTGGGGTTCAACGTCGGCCAGGGAACGCAGGACATCGGCTTCCGCAATTCGATCGCGATCCTTTTCCAGTGCGTGCCGGCCGTGGAAGTCGTCCTCGGAGTCAAAGATTTCGACGATCAGCCGACGACCGCTGGCTTCGTGATTCGCGACCAGCGCGGGCGGGTCTACCCCAATCCGGCGCGCCGGCTCGCCCCCGATTTCTTCTTCCACAACCAGATCTATCGAGCCGAAGGCGAATCGGTGCATCTCCCGCCGGGGGAATACACGTTTGAAGTTTCCCGCGGACCGGAATATCACCTCGACACACACAAAATCGTCGTCAAAGACAACAGCGTCAGTCAGCGCGAAGAGTTCCAATTGCGGCGCTGGACGCACCCGGCGACGAAGCGCTGGTACTCGGGCGACCATCACGTCCACGCCGCCGGCTGCGCCCATTATGAGAATCCGACCGAAGGGGTGACGCCGGCCGACATGATGCGGCACATTCTCGGCGAAGACCTGAATGTCGGCTGCGTCCTGAGCTGGGGCCCGTGCTGGTACGCTCAGAAGCAATATTTCGAAGGAAAGACCTCGGCCCTGTCGCGCCCCAACTACCTGATGCGCTACGACGTCGAAGTCAGCGGCTTTCCGTCCTCGCACGCCGGGCATCTGTGCCTGCTCCGACTGACGGAAGACGATTACCCCGACACCGAGTTCATCGAGCAGTGGCCGAGCTGGACTCAGCCGATCCTCGCTTGGGGAAAGAAGCAGGGAGCGGTCGTCGGCTACAGCCACAGCGGCTGGGGCCTGCAATTGCCCGACATCATGCCCGACGGCGCGCGGCAGTTCGCCGATTACAATCGCATTCCCGCCGGCTGGAACGGCAAGGCCGCCGACAAGCTCCCCGATTACGCGATGCCGAAGTTCGACGGGATCGGCGCCAACGAGTACATCGTGACGACGGCGACCGGCGTCTGCGATTTCATCTCAGCCGTCGACACGCCGTCGATCTGGGAACTCAACATCTGGTATCACACGCTCAATTGCGGGATGACCAGCCGGATCAGCGGCGAGACCGACTTCCCCTGCATTTACGGCGACAAGGTTGGCCTGGGGCGGATCTACGTCAAGCTCGATGAGAAGGAAGAGCTGAATTATGACAACTGGATTCAGGGAGTTAAGGTCGGCCGCAGCTACTGCGGCGACGGACTAAGCCACATTCTCGATTTCCGCGTGAACAAAGTCGCGATGGGCGAACCGGGCTCGGACGGCGAGATCAGCGTCGTCAAGCTCGCCAAGCCGGGCAAGGTGAATGTCGCCTTCGATGCATCGGCCTATCTCGCCAGCGAGAAGCCCACGGCAGCCACAAACGCGATCCGCGCCAAGCGCCTCGACCAGAAGCCGTACTGGCATCTCGAACGGGCGCGCATCGACGACACGCGCGACGTGCCGGTGGAGCTGATCGTGAACGGTCAGCCGGTCGCGAAAAAGGTGATCACCGCTGACGGCAAGTCGCAAAGCCTGAGCTTCGACGTCGACATCCCGCATTCAAGTTGGGTGGCGGTCCGCATTCTGCCATCGGTGCACACCAATCCGGTCTGGGTTGAAGTCGGCGGAAAGCCGGTCCGCGCCAGCAAGAAAAGCGCCGACTGGTGCCTGAAAGCGGTGGATGTCTGCTGGAACGCGAAGATCGATCAGATTCGCAAGAAAGCCGACCAGGCCCGCGATCCGGGGGGCGAAAAGACGGCCGCCGACGCCAAAGCCGCCTACGACCAGGCGCGGGAGATTTACGCGAAGGTGCTGAAGGAGGCGGTGGGGGAGTAAGGAAAGAGGATCGAAGATAGAGGATAGAAGATAGCGAGTCTGGGACAATCGGTCTGTCGCTTGATGACTCTGTGATTATCCAGCGGATGGGAAGTCATGAGTTTGATTCAGAGCTTCCGGGATCTTGACGTCTATAAGGCGGCGCGCGAGCAGGCACGAGCGATTTTTGAAGTCAGCTCCTCGTTCCCAAAAGAAGAACGATACTCGTTGACCGACCAGATTCGTCGCTCGTCTCGCGCCGTCAACGCGATGATTGCTGAGGCATGGGCACGGCGCCGCTATTCCGCCGCCTTTGTCAACAAGCTTAACGAGGCTCTCGGAGAGAGCATGGAGACACAAGCCTGGCTCGATCATTCTGTCGACTGCGGCTACGTCAATGCAGAAAAGCACAAAGAAATGGATGACCGCTGGCAACACATCGGCGCCATGCTCAACCGCATGATCGAACGCGCCGAAACGTTTTGCCCTCCATCAACGAAATAGCGCACCGAGCGTCTCGTCTATTCTCTATCTTCTATCCTCCATCCTCTATCCTCGAGCTTCCCCCATGCTCTGCATCGCCGTCGCACCCGAATCGCGTCGCCTGGGCAAGGTCGATCTGTTCAATGCGGCGGGACGCTGCGATCTGATCGAATTCCGGCTCGACCGGCTCGGCAAAGAGCCCGATCTCAAAGAGATCATGGAGGGGATCAACAAGCCCATCCTGATTTCGTGCCGGCGGAAGGAAGACGGCGGGGCTTGGACCGGCACCGAAGAAGAGCGGTTTCTGCAACTGCGGACGGCGATCATCGCCGGGCCCGCCTACATCGAGCTCGAGCTGGATATCGCCGACAAGATTCCCCGGTTCGGCAACACCAAGCGCGTCGTGAGCATCACCGACATCCAGCGGCCGCTCAAGGATCTCGAGCCCTTGATCGATCAGGCAATCGCGGCCAAAGCCGACGTGATCAAGTTCGTCGGCCCGACGCCGACGCTCGACGCTGCCTGGCCGCTGCTCGCGACCGTCACGAAGAAGCGCAACGTTCCCGTCGTCGGGATGGGGCTGGGCAAGCCGGGAGTCATGTTCTCGCTCTTGGCGCACCGCTATGGCGCCCCGTGGACGTACGCGGCACTCGAACAGGGGCTCGAAGCCTATCCGGGGCAGACGACCGTTTCGGAGCTCGAAGAGATCTATCGCTGGCGCGAGATCGATGCGCACACGCGGTTCGTGGCAGTGGCGGGGTTCGGCCCGGCTGAGACGGCGACGGTCAAGGCGCTCAACGCCGGGTTCGCGCAGCACCAGCTCAACATCCGCTGCCTGGCGCTCGAAATCGGGCTCTCCGACAAGATCAACCAGATGCTCGACGCGCTGCACATCGGCGTGCTGCTGGCCAATCCGCAATTGTCCGAGCGGGCCCTGAACCTGGCCGAGTTGATCGACGACGGGGCCCGCAAGGCGCAATACGCCGACCTGGTCGTCAAGCAGACGGACGGCTGGCACGCCTTCAACACCTGCTGGAAGAGCGTGATCCGGGTGGTCGAAGAGGCGCTGGGCTCACATTCATCCGAAGACCGGCCCCTCGATCGCCGCAACGTCTTCGTCATCGGCGCGGGGGGAATGGCCCGTAGCGTGGCCCTCGGCGCGCAGAAGCGCAAGGGGATGATCAGCATCGCCGCCGCCGACGACAACGAGGCCCGGCAGCTCGCCCAGATGACCGGCGCCCGCTTCATTCCACTGGCGAGCATGTACGACACGCTGTGCGATGTGGTGGTGATCGCCGAAGCCCAGGCGTTCAGCCTCCCGTCAGGGCAATCGTCGCACGGAACGGGGGTGAAGCTGAACCCCGCTTTCCTCCGCGAGCACATGTACGTCACCGATCTCACACAGCTCCCCGGCGAGTCAGACCTGTTGCGCGAAGCCCGCTCGCGCGGCTGCAAGATCATCGAACCGGCCGAAGTCTTCGCCGAGTACGTCTCGGCTACGTTCAAGGCGATCACCGGCAAGGAGTTTTCGCGCGACCAGGCGCGAGCGACGATCTCTGGTTCGGAATGACGAATGTCGAATGAATGACGAAGGAAACCTGAAAATCGAAATGACAAAAGAGCCGTCCTGCCGCGCACCTTAGACCGTCTGCGGGCGGTGGGTGCGGTGAATGACGTCTGCGGCCGCCGGGCCCGTCAAGAGCATTGACGCGTGCTGCGGACAGTAGACCGCCAGCGGCTGGAAATGCTCGCCGGCCAGTGCCATGTGCAGCAGGTCTTCGGTGGGGGTGAAATAACCGCGCCGACTGGCCTCGAAGGAACTGAGCAGTCGCCGGGCCGAGGCCTTCAGCTCTTCGAAGTGGGTAGCGATGCCGACGACCGTCCGCGCGCCCGCAGGAATCTGTTCGGGAAACATGGATCACAATTCTCGCGAAGCGTCAATCAGCGAAGGCGACATTCGCCGCAAAAACTAACGCGTCGGTTGTCCACCCGTCCCGCCGCCGTTGGGATTACCCGAATTGATGAAGCTGAACGTGTTCACCCCCGTAATGGCGGAGAAGAAGGGAGCCAGCGAGAGGCGGACGTAACGGCGGTCTCCCGAGACGACGGCCAGGGCGTTGAGTGCGACCCCTTCGGAAAGGACCGTGATGACCGGCTGATATCCGACGGAGCCGCCACCCGCAGCGCCGTTCTGG
>JAGVKR010000434.1 GCA_020050375.1 Planctomycetales bacterium | reverse complement strand
CCGGCATGGGGCCGTGTGCCGACGATCAACCTCACGTTCCCGGCAGGCTTCGAGTTCCTTCCGCCGCCAGCCGAGAAGAAGCCGCAGGCCGAACCGCGCACTGCCGAGACCGTTCCCACCGAACCCTCTGTCGGTTCGGCCCCGGAACTCGAAGGCGCGGCCAAGCCGTCTCGTCCTCCGACGCGGGTCAAACCTCCGGCCGAAGCGATCTCGATCGAAGACCGGTTGTTCTATCTGTTGCAGCCGCCACTCGAAACGTGGCTCAAAGGGCAGGAGATGATCATGCCCTTCGAGCCGTTTCCCTATCAGTACGAGGGGATCGCCTGGCTCTTCTCGCAAAAGGCGGCGTTGCTCGCCGACGAGATGGGGCTGGGCAAAACGATGCAAACGATCACGGCCCTCCGTCTGATGTTGCGGGCCGGACAAGCGCGGCGGATTCTGCTGATCTGCCCCAAGCCGCTGATCCCCAACTGGCAGCGCGAGTTCAAGATGTGGGCCGAGGAGTTGCCGGTCGTCACGATCGAAGGTGACGCAGCCCGCCGGCAGTTGCTGTGGACGATGCCCGGCGTGTCGATTCTGCTGGCCAACTACGAGCTGCTCGTTCGCGACATGGAGGCGCTGGGTGAGCAACCCCCGCAGTTCGATCTGGTGATCCTCGACGAAGCGCAGCGGATCAAGAATCGCGACTCGAGGACGGCAACGACCGCCCGCAACATTCCACGCAAAAGAAGCTGGGCGCTGACCGGGACGCCGATCGAGAATCGTCCCGAAGAGCTTGCCTCGCTTTATGAGTTCATGGAAGTCGTTCCCCCTCGCGCCACGCCCGACATCCGTCAGCTCACTACACTCGCGAAGCAGTTCATCCTCAGGCGGACCAAAGACCTGGTGATGAAGGACCTGCCGCCGCGGCTCGATCGGGACGAGTACCTCGAGTTGGCCCCGGCCCAGCGGCTGGCCTACGAGACTGCCGAGAAAGAAGGGGTCATCCAGCTCGACGAGCTGGGGGAGTCGATCTCGATCCAACACGTGTTCGAGCTGGTCCTGCGGCTCAAGCAGATCACCAACTTCGATCCACTGACGGGCGAAAGCTCCAAGCTCGAACGGCTGGAAGCTGATATGGAAGAAATCGCGGCCTCCGGCGGCAAGGCGATTCTGTTCAGTCAATGGACCTCGTGCATCGACTGGCTCGACGATCGGCTGGCGCGGTTCAAGCCGCTGATCTATCACGGCAAGGTCCCGACGCACAAGCGCGAGCCGATCCTCAAGCAATTCAAGGAGGATCCGCAGGCCAACCTGCTGATGATGAGTTACGGAACAGGGGCCGTCGGGCTCAACCTGCAGTTTGCCGGGTACGTGTTTCTATTCGACCGCTGGTGGAACCCGGCGATCGAAGATCAGGCGATCAACCGCGCGCACCGCATCGGCCAGAAGAGCCAGGTGATCGTCACGAAGTTCATCTCGAAAGACACGATCGAAGAGCGCATCAACCGCGTGCTCGACGAGAAACGGCAGTTGTTCGCGGCGGTGCTCGGCGAAGGGAACGCGACCAACGTCTCGCTGAGCCTGAATGCGTCGGAAATCTTCGGACTGTTCGACCTGAAGGCCCGCCACGGAAAAGGGACCAGGGCGATTCAACCTGCGGCGCCGGAGATTGATGGCGCCGCCGCATGACAGCAGAGCCATGATCACTCGGCTGCGCCTCGCGGCTAAACATTCTGCCTGCGACGCGAGGCGTTTAGCGCACGGCTTTCAACCGTACGCTTCGCCGTTCTCGGACTCTGCGCCACCGGGGACGTCATTGTTCCCGCAGACGGTGTGCCGAACGACCTTTCGCAACTCGCGCAACGTGACCGGCTGGACGAGCACGCGGCAATGCCGGTTTTCCGCCAGGCGGCTCTTCCATTCTGATTGCTGCTCGGCGAGCACGAGCACCAGGCCGATGTCCGAATTCCGCTGCACTTCCTGCGCCTCCTGAAAGCCCTGCAGGGCCCTGTCTCCCAGGGCATCGCCCATAATGACCATGCAATCGGGGGGGCTGCTTCGCAGGCGATTCAGTCCCCGTTGCAGGTCGGACAGGACCAGCACGCGAAAGCCGTGCTTCGAGAAATATTCGCGCAGGATGTCCTGCTGCTTGTGGCGGTCTTCAATGCACATGACCGTGCACAGGTTGGCCGGCGCGGCGGGTCGCGACGACTCGGCAGAGGCAGCGTCGTTGACGGGCGACGCGGGCGACAACTGTCCTAACTCGACGCTCGCTCCTTTGAGATCGCGGAGCGCTTCCACCGCCGCCTGATACCGCATCGTTGGGTTCAATTGCATCAACCTGTCGACGATGGAAGCGACCGAACGGGGAAGGCCTGGCTCGAGCGTGCGGACCGGCCGGACCTGCAAATACCGGCTGAACTGGCTGCGCTCGAGACGATTGCGAGTCCGTGGCAATGGGGGGACCCCCGTGAGCAGCTCGTAGTAGATCGCCCCCAGAAAATACAGGTCGCTGCGCGGATCGTCGCGCGGAGCGCCGGTATTTTTCTCGAGCGTGGCGTATTCCAGCGCCCGCTGCGAGCTTTCGCCGTCGTAACGATCGTCGGCGGCGATGCCGGCCAGTCCGAAGTCCACCAGCTTGGCGACTCCCTGGCTGCTCATCAGCACGTTCGTCATCTTCAGGTCGCGGTGGGTGGCTTTCTTCGCTGTGAAGGCGTAGTTCAGCCCTTCGGTCATCTCCAGAATGCACTTCGTGGCTTCCATCGCGTTGAGCTTCTTGCGGATGTTGATGAAATCCCGCAGGTTCCCCCCTTCGACGAATTCCATCGCGAAGTAATGCTGACCGTTCGACTCGCCGACCTCATAAATCGGAACGATATTCTCGTGATTGAGCGATTTCCCCAGATCCGCCTCGCGACGGAACTCGTTGACCGCCTTGGGATCCTCGGACCAGCGCTGCCTGAGCACTTTCAGTCCGATCATCTTTCCCGTTCGCAGATCACAGGCGCGATAGACTCGCGCGAAGCTCCCCGACGCGTTGCGGTACATCAGCTTGTAATGCCCCAGCACCAGCCCGTCGATCTCCCCCTTCTCGATCCGGCTGACCTGAAACGATGTCAGCAACCCCTTGTTTTCCAGACACTTGAGCAATTCACTCGCATCGGCGTTTCGTCGCCCGGACTGCATCAGACAAGCGTCGATCTGATGTTGCGGTGCAAGTTGCAACCGCACCAGCAGCCGGCACAATTCGTCGACCTTGGGTGAGGACATGAGAATCGAAGGTATTCTGAACAACGTACGTCAGATCCGACGTACGCGCTGTAAGACATTGTGACACAGACAAAGCGCGGCCGACTCGGCGAACTGCCTGGCTCGGAACGAGCGCTCATTCGAACGGACGATCGAACAGAAATTTCGGCGAGACTTTATATTACATCTCCGACAGGCTCTGTCAAAGCTGTTCGTTGCCGCAGTCAGGTGAGATGTTGCCAAATCGCAGCTCGCCGGCGACGACGGTGGCGATCGTCTCGATCTCCGAATCGTTCGTCGCGTGGCGGAACACAAACAGATCGGCAGCGTCGCCGGCGGTCAGTCGCTGCTCGCGGAATCCCAGGAGCCGGGTGGGATTCCGGCACGCCATGTCGATCGCGTCGCGCAAACTCGCAGCTCCGCAGCGGACGGCGTGTGCGACGCACATTTCCGTCGTCTTCCACGAGCCGGCCAGCAACTGATTCTGTCCGGCTACGACAATTCGTCCGCCGGGCATAACTTCGACCTTTCCCAATTCGTCTTCATAGGCGCCCGGAGCGCAGCCCGCCCAACCCGATGCATCGCAGGTGAGCACGATCTGCCCCGTCGATTTCGCCCGCACAATCGATCGCACGACGCTGTCGGGAAGGTGTTGACCGTCGACGATCAGGCTGGCCCACAGTCGCGGCTCGCCGAGTTGTTCCCAGATGTAGTTGGGGTGTCGCCGCAGGACGGGGTGCGTTCCGTTCCCGAGATGCGTGCTGAGCGTCGCACCGGCGTCGACCGCGGCGAGAATCTGCTCGCCGGTCGCGGCCGTGTGGCCGATCGCGACCGTCACTCCCGCAGCCACAGCCTGGCGGATGAACTCCAAAGCATGGGGAACTTCGGGTGCGATCGTCACGAGGCGAATCCGTTGCCCGGAGACTTGTTGCAGCTCGCAGAACTCGTCCCAGTCGGCAGGACGAATGTGGATGCGGGGATGCGCGCCGCGCGGCCCGTCTTCGCCCGACAGATACGGCCCTTCAAGATGGCATCCGGTCACCATGTGATCGACCCACGCATCGGCCTCGCATGCCTGACGGATCGCCGCGAAGCCGGCCGCGAGCATCTCGAACGAACTGGTGATCAGCGTCGGGAAGAGGCGGGTGACGCCGTGTGCCAGATACGCTCCAATGGCTCGTTTGGCAGATTCGGCCGTCAAATTCCGGTCGGCAAACATCACTCCGCCGTAGCCGTTGATTTGCAGGTCGAACAGGCCGGGCGCAACCAGCGGCCAATCGGAGGCTGGCCCGTCCGGCCAGGCTGGCTCGATGGCGGCGATTCGCCCGCCGGAAAGGGTGATGCGAATCGGCTCGAGGTTGTCGTAGCGGCGGGCGGTGAAGGAAAGCGGAGAGTGGAAAGCGGAAAGCCGGGCAGACTCTTCCGTTTGCGGACGGCCCGAGGATCCGGTGCCGGGTGTTGCGCCGGCGTTCATGGATATCTCGCTTCCCGAAGTCTTGTTCATGCACATTCTCAATCAAAACTGGGGCACGACGCGCAGAGTCGAATCATAGAACTTCAGCGTAGCACACCCAGGCGGCATTTTCCGCGCTGGCTGCACCGCGTCGACACAGATCGGGCCGGTGCGACGGCGCTCCTTGCTCGGGTTCTCGCGCGCCCCTAGAATCTCGCATGGACCCACCCGGCGCTGCGGTTGAGATTGGGGTGCGCAGCGTTACAACAAGACAGCGAGCACTTCTCACAGGGCGATTCACCTTGGCGGCAGAACAACGCGACTTCGACGAGTTTCTCGAAAAGTTTCGCAAGCACCGCGACCTGATGACCGAGGAGCTGCACAAGGTCATCATCGGTCAGGATACGGTCATCGAGCAGATCCTGGCTGCGATCTTCACCGGCGGGCATTGCCTCTTGGTCGGCGTGCCGGGGCTGGCGAAGACACTGCTCGTCAGTACGATCGCCCGGATTCTTGACGTGCGATTCAAGCGAATTCAGTTCACCCCCGATCTGATGCCCTCGGACATCACGGGGACGACTGTCCTCGACGAGAGCGAGTCGGGGCAGCGGAATTTCCGGTTCGTCGAAGGGCCGGTGTTCACCAACATTCTGCTGGCCGATGAAATCAATCGCACCCCGCCCAAGACTCAGGCCGCCCTCCTGCAGTCGATGCAGGAACACGAAGTGACGATCGGCCAGACGACCTATCCGCTCCCCGATCCGTTCTTTGTGATCGCCACGCAAAACCCGATCGAGCAGGAAGGAACCTATCCTCTACCCGAAGCGCAGCTCGACCGGTTCATGTTCAACATCAAGGTCGATTACCCCGCCCTCGAAGAAGAAGAAAGAATCTTGAGCGCGACGAGCTCAATGGAACGCCCCGAAGTGCGGAAAGTGCTCTCGGCGAAAGCCATTCAGTACCTCCAGAAGCAGATCAATCTGATTCAGGCGGCGCCGCTCACGATCAATTATGTGGCACGCCTCGTCCGCGCCACGCGGCCGGGAGACCATTCGTCGCCGAAATTCATCAAAGAGCTGGTCGACTGGGGGGCCGGACCGCGGGCCGGACAGTACCTGATTGCCGGGAGCAAGGCGATGGCCGCGATGGACGGCCGCCCCAGCGTCTCGATCAATGACATCCGCAAAGTGGCGATCCCCGTGCTGCGGCACCGCGTCTCGACGAATTTCCAGGCCCAGGCCGAAGGGCTCAAGACCGAAGACATCATCGAGCGGCTGATCGCCGAGATTCCCGAGCCGGCCGTGCCGAAGTACGAGTGATTGCCGCGCCCGATGGCGTATCGACAGGGGCTCGTGCAGTAGGAAGCATCCGCGCGCACTACCGGGAAGAATCTGTTCCGGTCACCGGCCATCCGTGGTTGATGGAGGAGTTGTTTGATCGAGTGATCCAGAGTGCGGAGTGAAACGCCTCGAACGAACGTCCATTCCGCGCCCCTGCCCGAAAACGCAGTGCACTCGCAAATGTCCCCACTATCACCGTCGGTCTCGTCTTGACAGAATAGTATATATTTGTATACTATATGGCAAGTTTCGTGAAACCCTGTCATCCGGCGCTGCGATTCGACGTATCGTCGACACGATCGACGTCCCGATCGGGATCCACTCCGGAACGCAACGCTGCCTGAATTTCAAAATCCGACAACTGCATCGGTTTTTGAAATTCAAAAATGTGCAACTGCACACATTTTTGAATTTTCACCACGAGCGACTGTAGGGAGACATTCCCGGCGGGGAGAAGCTCTTGGACGCAGTTTGAGGTGGTTATTCTCGACGTGCCCCTTTTGCCTGATGTTCCGCAATTTTCCAAAGAACGTCCGTTTTCCGGAAAATTGCTCGTAAGGACCTCCCTCCTCCAGCGTCTAACCTGTCGCACGGTTCGTCACGGAAGTGAGGTCCATGAACAACGGGCACGCCGGCAGCGCTGACTGGGTGCGGGGAATCCTCGTTCAATACGAGGGGGAACTGACCCGTTACGCGCGGCGGATCGTCGGCGACGACGAACGGGCCCGCGACGTCGTGCAGGAGACATTTCTCAAGCTGTGTTACGAGAATCGGCACGATCTGGACGGGCATCTGGTCGAGTGGCTGTACACCGTTTGTCGGAACAAGGCCCTCGACGTCCGGCGCAAGGAGCAACGGATGACAACTCTGACGGATGAGACCTTCTCACTCAAGGTGAGCCCCGATCTCCCTCCGGCGCTCCTCGTCGAGCGCCGTGACTCGGCCGGACAGATCCTCGAGCTGCTCGATCGCCTGCCATCGAATCAGCAGGAGACGATCCGCTTGAAATTCCAGAATGGGCTGTCGTACCGCGAGATCGCCGAGGTGACGGGGCTTTCGATCTCGCACGTGGGAGTCTTGATTCACACCGGGCTGAAAACATTACGGATGAAATTGTGTCGGGCAGAAACATGACCCGGCGAGCGGGGGGCGTCAGCCCCCTGAAGGCAACACCTGTCACCGAAGGGCACCAAACTGACAACGTTCACAAACAACACACACCGGACCTCGATTTGATTTCGATGTTCGGCCGAATTGAAAGGGCAAGCTTCAGGGGGCTGACGCCCCCCGCTCGCCGGGGAGTTTTATGATGCCTGAGAATCGCCTGCCTGTGGACGATCCGCGGTTGACCGCGTACGCGCTGGGGGAGCTCGATCCGGCCGGCTGCGCCGAGATCGAACGGCTCCTGG
>JAGVKR010000218.1 GCA_020050375.1 Planctomycetales bacterium | reverse complement strand
TGCTCCGAGCCGCGCTGCGCGTCGTCGAGTTTCTGTGCGTCGGCCGGCAGGGTGCGCCACGCTTCACGCAATGTTGCCAGAGAGCCGCTCTCGAATTCCAAGCTCGTCAGAATATCATGGACTGTCGCCAGGTACTTGGAGCTGAGCTTTGCTTCGGCAGCGAAGTCGGTGTGCGTTGCCGCAGGCCGGCCGAGCGCCGCGCGATGCTCAAGCCGCCAGGCGGCGAGAAAATATTCGGCGTAGTCGACCTTGTGCCGCTGGTAGAAATCGATAATCCGCTGCACGCAGTACTTGTCGCGATCGGTCTCGGTGACGACCGGATGCGGTGCGAAAACAAAACCGCGGGGCTTCAGCACGAGATGATCGGCGACCAGCCTCGCCGCCGCCAGTTGCTTTTTGACAAGGGCGGGAGAGGTCGTCAGCGATTCGCCCGAGTTGTCGAACCCTGCTTCGTTGGCCGGATCGACGGGAAATTCCCGCGTGGGCCTGAGGTCGACCCCCGTCAAATCGCGGATCGTGTAATCGAGCTCGGCGTTGCTCAGTCGTCGGGCAAGGACGAGGCCGGGATCGCCCGCGTGACGCTCGGCCTCGAATGTTCGCACCGCGCGAATCCATTCGATGACTGCCTTGCGCTCGGACTCCGTCGGTTGCCGCGGCGCATCCTCGGGGGGCATTTCTTCGGCATCGAGCCGTTCGAGGACGATCTCCCAGACCCGCTGCTGCTTGAGAATGTTGGCAAGCGACGAATAGCCGCTGAGATCGAGCTTGCCCGCCTGCTTTTTCTTGCCGTGGCAATCGAGGCAGTGCGTTTTGAGAAAGGGCTGCACGACGTCGGCATAACGGCGCTCGAGGGTGGCTTCGGGAGGTGGCGTGGCGTCGGCTGCGATTGTTGCCGATCGAAAGCTTAGCGACACGAGCAGCAGGAGAATTGTCGTTCGAATTTTCATCGTGATCTGTTTGCGTTGGGGCTCATCGATTATCGGATCCGTCGCGCACCTGCACAACCTCCGAGCCGCCGGTTGTTCCGGTTCGGGTGGCACGCCCTGACGCAGGAAGGGCGTGGCGGGTGACTCTGGACAATCCATCTGAATAGCAGCGAGTACTCTGACTCGCGGAACGCCACTGAGGGCGTTCCCTGCAGACTCGAATGCCTCGTTGCTCGGTTGACCCCGATCGAAGCGTGGCCGAGAATTCGGAGCCGTCCTTGTCTTCCCGATCCACGCTCGGAGTCGTAGCAGCATGAAGCGCTTTCACACGCTTGCCCCGTTTGCCATCTGTCTCGTGTTCGCCTCCCTCGCGGAGGCCCGCGCCGAGGCGCCGACGCCGGCCGAATTGCTCGAAGGGTCGAAGCGGGTTGTCTTTCTGGGAGACAGCATCACCGCCGCCGGCCGGTACGTGGCGATCGTCGAAGCCTGGCTGGTGGCGACGAAGGGGGACGCCGCCCCGCGCGTCCTCGATCTCGGACTTCCGAGCGAGACGGTTTCCGGATTGAGCGAAGAGGGGCATGCGGGGGGAAAGTTCCCGCGGCCCGATCTCGCCGAACGTCTCGAACGAGTCCTCAACCTCACAAAACCCGATCTGGTGATCGCGTGCTACGGAATCAACTGCGGCATCTACGAGCCGTTCGACAAAGAACGCTTCGAACGCTACCAGCACGGCATGTCGCAGCTCAAAACGGCCGTCGAAAAGAAGGGAGCGAAACTGATCGTGGTCACGCCCCCCTCTTACGACGATCAGCGTGCCCCGAAGGCCTTTTCTTACAACGAGGTCCTCGATCGGTACAGCGCGTGGCTGGTCGACCAGCGGAAAAACGGCTGGTGCGTGATCGACCTGCATGGCCCGATGACGGCCGAGCTTCGCAAACGGCGAACGGCCGATTCGCAATTCACGTTTCAGCCCGATGGCGTGCATCCGAACGACGAGGGGCACTGGTTTGTCGCCCAGCAGGTCATCCGCGGTTTCGGTGACGAGCGTGCGGCCGCGGCGACGAGCCCCGCGGCATTGATGGAATCGCTGCACGCGTCCGCCGAGTTTCTTCCGCTCGTGCAGAAACGGGTCGATGTGCTGCGCAACGCCTACGTCAACGGGGCCGGTCACAAACGACCCGGACTCACCGCGAAGCTGACTGTTCCCGAAGCGGACAAAGAGGCGGAAGTGCTCACCGCACAGATCCGCAAGCAGATCGCCGGGACGAAGTGACGGCCGGGATCGCGTGCCGTGAACCGGGGTGGCTGGGGTCGACCAGCGGGAGCCCCCAGCGGATGGAGTTGTCGCATTCATCGGCTCTTCAACAATGTGAACGGCGCTTGAAACAACTGCCAGATTGCGCTCCGAAACATTCGAGCCGGGGGCTTCGCTTCGCTACGACCCCAGCCACCCGATCGCGGGCTTATGCCAGCGGCTCGCCATATTGCTCGATTGCGAAAGCGAGCAGCCCGCGGCGTTCGAGGGCTTCGACCGGGGCCAGGAACGTCACCTGCACGACGCCGGGATTGCGGCCGATCTCGATCGCTCCCGTGATCGTCGCGCGATTGCGGACTTCGTCGACCGACAGATCGAGGACGTCAGCGGCACGGTGCAGGCCGTTGTCGGTAGCTGCGTTCAGGTCTTTGCCGGTGCCGACAAACGAAATTGGCAACGATCGTTCGAGCTGCTTGACGCCGTGTCGTTTCGCAACGGCGGCCGCCCGCTCACGCTCGTGCATGGCGAAGGGCCGGGCGAGGTACGGCAGGTCTTCGAGAACCGGGAAGAGGATCGGTCCGTCGTTCGCCAGTTTCTTGAGCAGATGGACTTGCAGCGTCACTGTGCCGGCGACGTCGCAGGTGTGACCGGCGATCTCGCCGTCTCCCTGCAAGGCGTGCATGTCTCCCATGTAGACGCCGCCACCGGGAACTTTGACCGGACAGATCACGATCGCCCCGGCGCGGACGGCGTCGATATCCATATGGCCGTCGGTGCGGTGTTGCAGGTCGTCGGCGGCGAGAGCGTAGGCGTGCGGCGCCCCGATCAGAAAGACTCCGAAATCGCCGGCATTGTGTGAATCGGGCATGGCGATCGCCGGCGTCGTGCCGAGCTGCCCCATGAAGGGGCGGACCCGCGCCATCAGGCCGACCAGGTCGTGCGGGGCGAACGTCAGAATCGAGTTCTGCTTCGAATTCGGCGGCATCGCCGCGTATTTCTTAGCCTCGCGACCGATCGACCGGGCCGCGTCGCCGGGGAGGGTCACACCCACGGTGCGGTCGGCGTCGAACGCCATCGTGTAGCCGTGACTGATGGTGAACGGGGTCGCTTCGGCTCCGCACTCGGCACAGCGGATGGCCGAACAGCCGACCCCTTTGACAATCGTCTCGGGGTTCAGCTTGCCGCAACTCGGGCAGACCCCGGCGACGAAGGGATCGCCGTGGAACCGCCCCTCCATCGGCCGGTCGGTTCCCGAGGCAGTGGCCAGCGACGTGACGGTGATGTCGCGTATCCGCAGCACGAGGGCATCGCCGACTTCGGCTCCTGCGACTGCAACGGGCGTCGTGACTTCGTGGCCGCCGCGAATGCAGGGAGTGATCATCGGTCCCCAGCAACCCGGCGCGGTGTTGGCGACAATGTGCCCACCGTCCCGCACCGGCCCGAGCATCGGACGCGACGGATCGAGAATCCCGTCGGTGAATTCCTCGACCAGCACCGTCTCGCGACCGGCGCCCCCCGGCGCGGCACTTTCGCTCTTTGTGCGGATCGGCTTGCGCTGTGTCGTCGTTTTGCGGGGATTGGTTGGGATGATGCAGTCCTCGTTTTCAATCGGTGAAGCGATAGCTCGCTCTTTGAAGTCGTGTGCGCTGGTCCTTAAATAAGCGTAGCTTGTGTTGGTTTCGGCGTCGAATGGTCGAGGGAGCAGCACCGTTTGCCATTCGTTCCAGCCTGCTTGGTTAAGGGCTATTTCCTGTCATCTGCGGCCGTCGGGGGATCGATCCGGTAAACCTGACCTGCCAGATTGAGCACAACCGGTTCTTCGAACGCCAGGTATTTCGCAAGCGTTCCGCCGTGGCTGGCGGCCAGCTCGAAGTAGGCGTCGCTGAATTGCACGATCCGTTTGGCCTGCTGCGCCTGCTCGGCGGAGATCGTCGATTCCTGCCACTGCTTGCTCTTGCGGAAGAATGTTTTCTGGCCGACGTTGCGAACGGTATCGAGGGCGTCCACTTCTCCTTCCGCATCGGTCGAAAGCACGGCCCGGCCTCGCGATTCGTTGAGCTTTC
>JAGVKR010000580.1 GCA_020050375.1 Planctomycetales bacterium | reverse complement strand
TCCCGAGCAGGAAGCGGGCAAAAAGTACGTCGTCACCCCGGCGGTCGTCCGCGGCGAAGAAAAGCTCAGCGTCCGCGACGGCTCGCGCGCTGCGTGAGCTGCGCCGCTCGTTTAGGCCGCAACTACACGGTGGCGCGCTCGCGTATGGATATCGGCTCCCACGCCATCTCCGACATCTGCAGCCTTCTGGCTGCCGAATGATCCGCGAGATGCATTGTTGAGATTCGTCGTCGGAACCATTCGAGGGCACGGAAAGTCGGAGCGGCGAGTCCGTCCCGCTGACGCTTGCCATTCTCTCTCCGTCGACTGCGCTCGATCACACCTTCGAGCCGATTGAGTCTGGCGGCACCGGCCTCGTCGTCGCGCGACTGGCCGACCGTATCATCATACGTGCCGCACATTCCCAGCGGCGACGAAAAATGATAGTCTGAAGGGGGCGGTCTATTTGAAGGAAATCGAACATGACTCAGATCATCATCGATTCGGAACTGCGTGAAAAGCTGCTTCAATCGACGATCGTGGAGCTTGTGGACGACGCCGGTACGGTACTCGGTTCGTTCATTTCGTACCGGCAGACGCCATCCGATCCGAATCTGATCCCGCCCATCACCGAAGAAGAGCGAAAGCGCCTGCACTCGGAACCGGGGATCTACACGACCGAGCAAATCCTGGAACGATTGCGGAGTTTGTGATGTTCACCGTCACATGGACGCAATCGGCCAGCGACCAACTCGCTGGTATCTGGATAAAAGCTGCTTCGCCCATGCGCGACGAAATCACGAAATACATGCGAAGTCTTGATCGCCACTTGCGAGCCAACGCAGATCGACTCGGCGAGTCTCGGGGGACGGGTGTCCGAATTCTGACCGATCCGCCGCTTGGAATCGAGTTTCGAGTATCGGAACCCGACCGCCTCGTAACCGTGGTCCGGGCGTGGGGTATTCGATAACTCCTTTTACAACTGCCCGCTGTACCGCACGAAGGCTTCGAGTGCGTAGAACTCCGGCAAACCCATCTGGTTGTAGACGGCGGCGGTCCGTTTCGTCCGCTCTTCGGCCCGGACCCAAAACTCGCGCGAGTCGCTTCCCGGGAATAGCGGTGCGTCCTTCTGAGACTCGTGCCGGAAGATCGCCTGTTTCTTGCGTTCGACCAGCTCGGGGCTGAGGGGCACGGCCCGCTCGATTTCGTGCGGCTCGTATTCCTGCCAGGCGCCGCGGTACAACCAGGTCTCGGGGCGAAGCCCCTCGGCGGCCACCACATCCAGCGCCTGAATCACCGCCCGCGCGCACATCCGGTGCGTGCCGTGCGGATCGGACAAATCTCCCGCGACGTAGATCTGCGCCGGCTGCAACTGCCGGAGCAGGTTCACGATGATCTCGACGTCGGCCGCAGTGATCGGCGCCTTCTCGACTTTGCCCGTCTGATAGAACGGCAAATTGAGGAAATGCAGCTTTTCGACGGGGACGCCGGCTTTGGCCGCGGCGGTGGTGGCCTCGGTCTGGCGGATCAGGCCTTTGACCTTCTGCACGTCGATCGAATCGGGCTCACCCGGCTGCTTGCCGGCGATCGCCTCGCGCATCCGCTGGTCGAGGTTTCTCGTCTGGTCGGTTTCCAGCCCGAAAATCGCCTGCAGCTTGCCGACAAACGAGATGTGCCGCAGGGCGTCGTGATCGTGAACGGCGATGTTTCCGCTCGTCTGATAGGCAATGTGCACGTCGTGTCCCTGTTCGGCCAGGGTGATCAGCGTGCCCCCCATCGAGATCACATCGTCGTCGGGGTGTGGGCTGAAAACGATCACTGTCTGGCACGCCTCGCCAGCCGGCTTCGTCGAAATTCCATTGAGCAGGCAGTCGAAGACCCGCTGCCGAACGGCGCCGATCGGGCCCTTCTCGCGAATCAGCTCGTGCAGGTGATGTTCCATGAAGTCGACCCGACACAGCTTCGACAGCGGCTTCGAGAGCTGCTGGCTGAGCCAGATCACGGCCCGTTTCTCCAATTGCGGAGTCCAATTGACCCGCCCGACGAGCCACGGCGTTTTCACGGCGGTCAATTGCCCGGCCGCGGCTTCATCAACCACGAACACCGCGTGCGGGTGCTTCTGCAGAAAGCTGGCGGTGACTTCTTCAGTGACCTCGCCCTCCACGGCGCGGCGCACTGTTGGCGCTTTGTGCTCTCCGAGCGCGATGATGATGATCTTCCGGGCCGAGAGAATCGTCTCAACCCCCATCGTGATCGCCTGGAGGGGAACGTTTTCTTCGCCGAAGAAGCTGCTGGCGGCGTCCGACCGGGTTTGTGGATCGAGCGTCACCAACCGTGTCGGGCTGGTTCGCGCGCTACCGGGCTCGTTGAAGCCGATGTGCCCCGTCCGTCCGATTCCCAAAAGTTGAAGCTGAATGCCGCCGGCCCGTTCGATGGCGTGTTCGTATTCTTCGCAGAAGGCGTCGACTTCCTCAGCCGGAATGTCGCCCTTCGGGATGTTGATATTCTCTTCGGGGATGTTGACGTGATCGAAGAAATTGGCCCGCATCCACCGGTTGTAGCTGTGGATCGAGGTGGGAGACATCGGAAAGTACTCATCCAGGTTGAACGTGATCACCTGGGATAAATCCAGCCCTTCCTCACGGTGCAGGCGGATCAACTCGCGATACACGCCGATGGGAGTCGAGCCGGTCGGCAGCCCCAGCACCGTCGGCACACCGGCCGAATTGTTCTCGCGAATCAGGCTCTCGACCACCAGAGCCACGTGCTTGTCCACTTCTGATGCGTTGTGGAACATCAGCGTGGGAATCTTCGTGTGCCGTAAGTATTGAGACGAAGAGGCGACTTTCGGACGGGGTGGGGTACGGACGGTGGTCATCGAAGCTAAAGGTTCCTTATAATCTGGCCCCTCAGGGCAACCCGGAGATGGTCGAACTGTATTGTAAAGTCGCTGAAGGATTCAGACCACATTCGTTTCGAGATTTCTTATGGCCGGCACTGTCAGTCAGATTCGGGTTCTCGCCATCCACGCCCACCCGGACGACATCGAGCTCCAGTGTGCCGGGACACTGGCTTTGCTCGGGCAGCGGGGCTGCCACATCACGATCGCCACGATGACGGCCGGCGATTGCGGCAGCGCCGAAATGTCACAAACAGAAATCTCCCGCGTCCGCCGTGGAGAGGCGCAAGCCGCAGCCCGGCTGCTCGGGGCCGACTGTATGTGTCTGGAGTTTAATGACTTATGCATCACACACGACAACGACAGCCGCCGCCGCGTGACCGAAGCGGTGCGTCGCGCGCGGCCGGATCTCGTCATCACGGCTCCCCCGGTGGATTATATGAGCGATCACGAGATCACCAGCCGCCTGGTCCGCGACGCCTGCTTTTCGGCTTCGGTCCCCAATTACTCCACGCGCCAATGGGATCCGGCCCCCATTCTCCCCGGAATGCCCCATCTTTACTATGTCGATCCGATCTCCGGAATTGATTATTTCGGCAACGCGCTGGCGCCGGAGTTCGTCGTCGACATCACGACGACATTCGAACTGAAGCTCAAAATGCTCGCCTGTCATGCCAGCCAGCGGAACTGGCTGCTCAAGCAGCACGGCCTCGACGAATATCTCGAGAGCTGCAAAACGTGGAGCGCCAAACGCGGCGGCGAAGTTGGCGTGGCCTACGGCGAGGCCTTCTCGCAGCACAAGGGGCATCCCTATCCGCACGACAATCGGTTGCTCGAGTTGCTCCTCAATCGCTCTTGACCGAATTGTTGCGTGCCGCTAAGGTTCCGCCCCTTCTCTCCTCAATTCTCCTCGGCCCATTGTTGCTTCACGACGGGTTCGGGCGTCGGCCGGCAGTCACAGGAGTTTCCGACTGCCCGTTTGGCCCGCGCTTTGGCCCGTTTCGGGAACAATTCATGCACCGGCTCATCGTCTGCTTGCGATCCATCGCGGTGCTGACGGGATGCGCTCCCGTCATTGTCGCGATCGCGCTTTGCAACCAGACCGCTCACGCCGACGAACCCGGGGTACAACTGCCCCAGGAGTTGACGGGGCAGCCGGGAATTCTGGTCATGCGGAACGGCAAGGTGGTCGAAGGCCGAATCCTGAAGACTGGGGAAGATTATTCGGTCCAAAGTCCCCAGGGAGGGATCATGTTCGTCCCCGGGACTCTCGTGAGCCTGCACTGTCAAAACCTGCGCGAGGCCTATCAAAAACTGCGTGAGAATGCGAACAAGCAAAACTCCGCGGCGGCCCATTGTGTCCTGGCTCGCTGGTGCATCACCAACAAGCTGTTGAAGGACGCACGCACCGAGCTTTCCGACGCGCTGGATTTAGATCCTCTACACGAAGAATCCCGCAATCTGCTGCGCCGACTAACGGAGCAGCCCGATTCCGAGCTACCGAAGGAGGGGAAAGCAAAACCCGCCTCGACGACCTCTGTGCCCAAATCGCCCCGGTTCGTGCCCGAGGACGTTGAATCGCTCGGAGCCCTTTCGCGCGAGCACGCACAACATTTCACGCGGCGAATTCAGCCGATTCTGGTGAACAACTGCGCCGTCGCCGGCTGCCACGCCGCCGAATCCGAGACAGGTTTTCGGCTGCAGCGCGTCGTTCCGGGCAGCGACACAAGCCGTATCGCGTCGGAGCGGAATCTGGCCGAGGTGCTCGAGCAAATCGACATCAATTCGCCTCGTTCCAGCCCGCTTCTGACGATCTCCCGTCGCAACCACGGTCGCCGCGGCAAGCCGACATTTTCCGGCGCGCGCGGCAGCGAGCAATTCGACGAACTGAACCGGTGGGTCAGGAGCGTGGCCAAGTCGGAAGCGGCCCGCGAAAGGCGCGACGGCACCGCGCCTCGCAAGGAAGACCGCATCGAGCAAACGTCAGGGGCTGTCGACGCCGGGGAGAGTAAGACACCACCCCGCCGGACGCTGAAGGGCACGACGCCGGACAATTCGCGTGGCGCCACATTGACGCGAACCCCGTCCGATCCGTTTCACGTCAACCGTGATCCGTTCGATCCGGAACAGTTCAACAAGTCGGCTGGCTCCAGAGGCGCGCGGCGTTGATACGGGCTTCGCGAGTCGTTGCGATGATCCGCGACGCAGCGATTGGAGCGAACTCAAAAGCCGCCCCGCTCGAAAGGATCCTCGCCGGGCGTGATCAGGGCCTCGCTCGCGAGCCGCAAGCAATTCCACT
>JAGVKR010000573.1 GCA_020050375.1 Planctomycetales bacterium | reverse complement strand
CTGCACGTGCCATTCGATGGTCCGCCCGACAATCGACTCCGACAGATCGGGACGACGTTGCAGCACGCGCCGGGCATTCGTTCTCAGGCGGCAAAGTTCGACGCCACGCAGCATCTGGAGTGCCCGTTGCCCGAGTTCCAGGCCGATGCTCCGTGGACCATCGGCTTCTGGCTTACGCCAGAAGGCTCTCTGAGCTGTCCGCTCTCGAAGATCGAGCCGACGGGCGATCGCCGGGGAATCGAGCTTCTTTGGCAGAAGGGACGATTGATCGTCAATCTTGCTCATCGCTGGGGCGACAATGCCATCGAAGTCGTGATGCGCGAGGCGGTCATTTCCAAACAGTGGCGCCACGTGGTCGTGAGCTACGATGGATCGCAGTCGGCGCGCGGCCTGCGCATCAATGTCGACGGCGTGACCGCGCCCCTCGAAATCCGCCGCGACACTTTGAACGGAACGCTGGCGACCGATCAGCCGCTGCGGATCGGGCGTCGCGACGAGAGCCTGGGATACTACGGCTTGCTCGACGAGTTGCGCATCGTCGCGCGGGACATGTCGGCCGACGACGCGGCGAACTGGTTCCGAGGCGAGCGGATTCGCGGCATTCTCGAGGTCGAATCCGGAAAGCGGATCGCCCGAGACGCAGAGATTCTCTTCGACGATTTCATTGACCGAAACGCGGATCAGTCCACGCGCGATGCCCGTGACGCGGTTCGGCAAGCCCGACAGGCAGAGCAGGAATTGCGCGCCGCGATTCCGCTGGCGCTGGTCATGCAGGAGCAGTCTCCTGTCCGGCCGACCCAGGTGCTGGAACGAGGCCAATACGACAAACCGGGCGAGGGCGTCGAGCCAGGCGTTCCCGCAGCACTCTTGGCCTGGCCAGACGGTGAGCCCCGCAATCGGCTGGGCTTCGCCCGTTGGCTGATGTCGCCGGACAACCCGCTCACGGCCCGGGTGGCGGTGAACCGCTTGTGGAGACAGTGCTTCGGCGAAGGAATCGTGCGGACGATGAACGACTTCGGGACTCAGGGCGAATCGCCGACGCATCCCGAATTGCTCGACTATCTGGCCGCGACGTTTCGCGACAGCGGCTGGGACACCAAGAGCCTGTTGCGGCTGATCGTCACCTCGCGCGTTTATCGCCAGAAGTCGGGATTCGCCGTTCGCGAGGCCGACGTGGTCGACCCCGAAAACCGCTGGCTGTCGCGCGGGCCGAGTTTCCGTCTGCCGATGGAGATGATTCGCGATCAGGCCCTGGCGGCCTCGGGGCTGCTGATCCCGCGCATCGGCGGGCCGAGCGTCAAACCGCACCAGCCTCCCGGGCTGTGGGAAGACGTGTCGTACAATGCCGAAGACAGCTACGAGCCGGACCAGGGAGCCGGGTTGTGGAGGCGCAGTGTCTACACCTATGTCAAACGCCAGGCCCCTCCGCCGGCACTGCTGCTCTTGGATGGTCCGACCCGCGAGAAGTGCACGCTGCGGCGACCCCGGACGAACACGCCGCTCCAGGCGCTCCTGCTGTTGAATGACCAGACATACATTGAGGCCGCGCGACAGTTGGCGCTTGAGGCGCTGGCCGCGGAGCAAACCGACTCAAGCCGCGCGCGCCATCTTTACCGACGCCTGCTGTCGCGAATCCCTGCCGATGCCGAGCTGCGACAGATCTCGGGTCTGCTCGACCGGCAGCGCCGGCGCTTTGCCGCGAATCATGAGGCGGCTCGAGAGTTGCTCGCGATCGGAGTCACTCGATCGACCGGGCCGTACGACCCGGCCGAACTGGCGGCATGGGCCGTTGCGGCGCACACGATCATGAATCTCGACGAGGCGGTGACGCGACGATGAGACGTTTTCACGAATCGAACACGCCGCCCGGGGCCGCGCTTCTGCGGCGGTCATTTCTACAACAGTCCGGCATCGGTCTGGGAAGCCTGGCTTTGGCCTCGCTGCTCAAAGGTTCGGGGCAAGCGGAGGTCGGCGCGCATCGGGCCGCGAAAGCCAAACGCGTCATCTACCTGTTCATGCATGGCGGGCCGTCTCAACTGGATTTGTTCGATCATAAGCCCGGGCTCAGGGAGCTCCACGGTCAGGAACTGCCGCCATCGGTGCGCGGCAGCCAGCGACTCACCGGAATGACCAGCGGTCAGAAGTCGCTGCCGGTGACGTCGTCGATTTTCAATTTTGCGCGGCACGGGCAAAGCGGCGCCACGATCTCAGAGCTTCTGCCGCACACGGCAAGCATCGTCGACGAGCTGTGCATCATCCGCTCGATGAACACCGAGGCGATCAATCACGATCCCGCGGTGACGCTGATGCAGACGGGGCACCAGCAGGCGGGGCGGCCAAGTTTCGGCGCCTGGGCCAGTTACGGGCTGGGGAGCGAAAACAGCAATCTGCCCGCGTTTGTGGTCCTGATCTCGCGGGGCAGCGCCGCTCGTCCGGCCGACCCGCTGTATGCGCGACTGTGGGGATCGGGGTTTCTGCCGTCGAATCATCAGGGAGTTGCGTTCCGCGGTGGGGGAGAGCGCGTCCTGTATCTGGCCAATCCCTCCGGCATCGACCCGGCGACGCGGCGCGATCAACTCGACGTTCTCGCCGGCCTGAATGGATTGCAAATGGACCGGGAGCACGATCCCGAGATTGCGACGCGCATCGCGCAGTACGAGATGGCCTTCCGCATGCAAAGCTCGGTTCCCGAACTGACCGACGTCAGCGGCGAATCCAAGGCGACGCTCGAGGCCTACGGTCCTCAGGCGACGCAGTCCGGCGCCTTTGCCGCCAATTGCCTGCTGGCAAGGCGCATGGCCGAGCGCGGCGTGCGCTTCATTCAACTCTATCACCGGGGTTGGGATCAGCACTACAACCTGCCCAGCGACCTGCGGCTGCAGTGCCGCGACGTCGACCAGCCCGTGGCCGCCCTCATCACCGATTTGAAACAGCGCGGATTGCTCGACGACACGCTCGTCGTCTGGGG
>JAGVKR010000665.1 GCA_020050375.1 Planctomycetales bacterium | reverse complement strand
GTCGGGCTCGGGCCTTCGCGGATTTCCCCGCGAGCAGCGCTGGTTTGTGCGTTTCATCGACCAGCAGGATCTTGCGGAATACGCCCGGCAGCTCGACTTCTTCGGGATCGAAATCGGGGCGATCGTCGGGGGCAAACTGGTCTATGTTTCGAAGCTTTCCGCTCCTCAACCCCAGGTGCGGACGGCCAACAGCGGAGCCGGAGAGACGCGGCTCTACATGACGTGGCAGGGAGGCGGCCGCAAGCAGGCCGACATGCAACTACTGACCAAGGCGGGCATCAACGTCGGCAACGGCGCCATCCTGCATTTTTATCCGAAGGCGACCGAAGACCAGTTGGCTCGAATCGAGCTCGATTACCGCAAGCGCCGCGCCGACGAAATCCGCCGCACGTACTTTTCCGTGAATCGTGTCGAAGCCGGTTATGCGTTCTCAGTCGTCCAGCAAGTGTACCTGAAGTGATCGTGCTCGACGCGCCGCCCGCCCGCGGCGTGGCCAGCCCCCAATTCCAACTCAAGACGCCGGTTGCTCCATGTTTCTCGAAATTCGCCAATCCGCAGGAAAAGTCGAGACGCGTGAGCTCTCGAAGAAGATCCCTCTGCTGGTTGGCCGGCTTCCCGCAAACGACATTCGAGTCAACGCCGACGGAGTGGCGCCGGTCCACTGCCGGATCAGTTGGAATCGGCGAAACTTCGAGGTAGCCGCAGCGACACCGGATGGCGTCGAGTGGAACGGAGCGACTGTTCAACAGGCGATGCTCTCACCCGGCGATGTCGTGCGGGTGGGCGACGTCGAGATCGCGATCCATGCCGAGCGCCCCGTCGAAGAGGCCCCGCCCGTTTCCTCGTACGCCCTGAAAAATGCGGTGTCCGACGGCGATATGGAATCGAATCCGCTCGACGCAGCGAACGCCGAGATGTTGCTGAAGCCTGTCACGGGCGATGAACTGCCGGTGCGTTCGTTCCAGTTCAGCTCTGAGTTGTCGCACGGGGTCTCACCGGCGTCGGGCGCAGATTCGCCCCCTCCCTCAACGGGAGCTCCGCCGGCGTCCACCGGCACTTCACCCCCGAACGTGCGAAGCGTCGGGATGCAGCGGGCGCCGGTTCCGGCCGAGATCCTCTCGCTTCCGGACGACGAGGACGACGACCTCGTCGAAAAAGCTGCTCTGCTGCGACGGTCCAAAGAGGAAAACAAGGGGCTGATTGCGTCGACGTCACTCCTCAAAGAAAAACTGAAGGGGCCCCCGCGCCGCCCGGGCGAACAGGAAGTGCTGCGGTCTCCGCTCGTTCTCGGGCTGGGGGTCGGCACTCTGGTGTTGTTGTTGGCGGGGGCAACAATCTGGTTCGTTCTGAATCGTGAAGCCGCCGAGCGCGAGTTCAAAGACGCCCGCGCGCAGATGGACAGCGGCCAGTACGCGCAGGCGATCGAGGCGTTCGAGCAATTCCTGCACGACCGCCCGCGCCACGGTCTCGCGGATGAAGCACGACTGGCGATCGCCACGGCGAAGGTCGAACAACCGATCTCCGGTGGCGTTCCGGCGTGGGACACCGGGCTCCAGGCGCTCGACGGATTCATCACGCAATACCGCGACACGAAGCCGTTCCAGGACGTTCAATCGACGGTGCGGCAATACGTCATCAAGACAGCCGATCGAATCGCCATGGGGGCCGCCGAAGGAGCCCGGACCGGACGGAAGCAACCGTTGCTCGCGGTCTCGGCGAATGCCGTCAAAGCTCTGGAGCTGTACAGTCCTCCCGACAATCGTCCGACCGATCGGTTGCAGGAGATTGCCCGGACGGTTCGCGCTGCCGAAGCCGCCATTCTGGAGCGGAAGACATTTGATGGCGTCGTCCGTAAAATGGACGACGCGTTGGCCGCCAAAACCCCCCTCGCGGCCCTTCCGGAGCACCGGCGGCTGCTCGATCGCTATTCGACCGCACTCGAGTATCGTCCGCTCAACGATCGTCTGAAGAAATCGCTCGCGCTCGAACAGTCGCAAACCACGCACGATGAGTCGCGCCGCGAGGCAATTCGCGAGGATCTCCCGCCTGCCACGCCAACTCCCCCGCTGACGCTGACGCGACGCATTCGAACCCGATCCGATCTGGCTTCCGTCGGGAATACCGTGTTCGTCGTTGCCGAAGATTGCCTGTACGGCGTCGACACGACAACCGGGGAGCCGCTCTGGCGGAGGGTGGTGGGCTTCGACTTGCCATTCCAACCGTTGGCCCTTGCAGCCGGAGTCCCGGCCCTGCTCGTCTACGACACGCGCTATCGCGATTTGCTGCTCGTCGAGCAGCGGACGGGAAAGCTGGTGTGGCGGCTGGGGCTCGAAGCGGCGCCGCAGGGCGTTCCCCTGGTTCACGAAGGCCAGATCCTCGTGGCAACGGCTGGTGGAACCCTCGAGCAGGTCGATTTGCAATCGGGGGCCAGTTCCAGCCGGTTGAGATTCTCGCAAGGGGTGGTCGGTCCGCCGGTGGTCTCGTTATCCGGCGAACGGTTGTACGTGCCGGGGCACGCGAACGTGCTCTACGTACTATCCCGACGTCCGCTGGCGTGCGAACAAGTGACCTGGCTCGGGCACGGGCCGGGGGCGATCGCCGCTCCGGCATTGATGATGCGCGCCTACCTGCTGCTCGTGGAGAACGATCGCGCCGATTCGTCGCAATTGCGCGTGTTCGACACCACGCGCGAAGATCAGCCGCCGCGACCCATTGCGCAGGAACGAATCGACGGCCAGGTGCGCGAGAGCCCGATCATTCGCGGCAAGCAACTGGTCGTGCCGGCTTCGCCCGAACGCGTCTCGGCCTTCACGGTCGCCGAAACGGGCAATCAGCAATCGCTGTCACTCGTGGCTTCCTACCAGGTGAAAAACGCGGGGGGCGGGCCGATCTTCGTCGCGCTCGGCCCCGACGACCAGTTGTGGATGCTCAGCACCGCTCTGCGGCGACTGACCATCAGTCGCGACAGTCTCCTCCCCGACAAGCAGGAACTGGCCATCGGTCTTGCTTCTCAGCCATTGCAACTGGCCGGCGATGCGCTCTACGCGGGCAGGCGGCTCTATTACAGCCGAGCTGTGCTCTTCTCGGAAGCCGATCGCGTCCATATGACCACCCAGTGGCAGACGTCCCTCGGAGCCCAGGTTCTTGCCGGCACGGCGCCTTCCGCCGATGGAGCCACTCTGTGCGTGACAAGCCTGGGGGATCTGTTCCAGGTCTCCGTGGATCGCGTCGCCCGAGGCGGTTTCGAGCTGCAATCGCTGGGATTTGTTGCCGTCCCCGAAGGTCTGACCGAATCGCTTTCGGCCAGTCGCCTCGGCGACGGGAGGCTGGCGATTTGGTGCGGCGGCTCCGAGCCGCGACTTTGGATCACGGGCAACGACGCCGTGATTCGCGAGTTGAAAACGTCACAACCGCTCGAGGCGGCCCCGGTCTCGTTTGGTCCGGGCGTGTTGTTGCCGCTGGCGGGACGATTGCGGCTCGTCGGCCGCAGCAGCGATGCGCCGATC
>JAGVKR010000391.1 GCA_020050375.1 Planctomycetales bacterium | reverse complement strand
TACCGATCGAGCCAGCCGTCTCGTTCCATGCGATCGAGAATTCCGACCAGGGTCGGAGCTTCGATTCCCAGTCGCTCAGCCAGCTCGACCTGCGACAGGCCCCCTTCAAAGGCGATCCAGGCAAGAACCTCCCATTGGCGGAAGGTGATCCCCTCTTTTTCGAGCTCGGTGTTCAGCGCTCGACGGAAGGCGTGGGACGTACTGCAGATCCAGTACCCCAGACTTTCTTCGAATTCGTATTGGAGCACGCACTTCCCCTATCAATCGTTCGCACACGAATCAATTGCCTCTGTTTGCATCATAGGGTTACTGCGGTTTAGATCAAGGGAGATTCAAGACGGCTCGAGTCCCGGGGAGCGCTCAGGGGGCCGTCACTCGATCTTGACCGACTTTTCCCTTTGCGGTATCACCCCACTCGCCTGCGGTGAAAGCGGCTGCGCGGAGAATCATGCCACCGCTCGACTCCCCTGTCGCCGCCAGGCGATCACACCTCTCTCACACTTCCCTACCACCATCCTCAATGGGGCTAGAGCCCCGATCAATTCGACACGCGCGCGTCGTCTTGACGCGCCCGCGTCTGGCCGGGTCGCGCTATGGTCACAATTCACCAAAGCCTGCGTCTGGTTGCCGGTGTCATCGCCGGCCTGCTGACGGTGCATCTCTCGGGATGCGCGCTACTCGATGCCCCTCCGTCGGCATCGTCGCAAGGCTCGGCTTTGGCGTGGCTCACGCAGTGGGTGAGTCAACCGCTCGACGTCGCGCCCGGATTCGATCTTGAAGCTCTCCGACCGGAGCCGAGACAGCCCGTGGTCGCTCCCGAAGATCTGTTGGAAGTCACGGTCTGGGATCTGTACGAACCCGGCAAGCCGTACACGTTCCCGGTCCGCGTTTCTGCCAAACAAACCATCGAAGCTCCATTCCTGAGTGAATACCCGGTCGCCGATCGCACTCCCGCGCAGATGGAAGCCAGCCTCGGTGAGAGCTACCGAGCGGGCGAATTCCTGGTCCATCCGCGCGTGCTGGTCCGCAGTCTCGATCCGCCGACCGTCAAAGTCCAGGTTGGCGGAGCCGTTCAGCGGACCGGCTTTGTGGAACTGTCGCGCACCGACGCCAGCGTCTATGCCGCTTTGATCTCCGCCGGCGGCTTGAAGAAGACGGCTGGCACCCAAGTGGGCCTGCTGCGACGTTCGCACGCGGCCGAAAACACCGCCGCAGGCGACGCTCTGCACCAGAACACATCCGAACCTGCCCCCAATGATCCGCCGTCGACTTCAACCCGAACCGAACATCCCCAACAACTCGCCAACAGCCTCGAGATTTTGAGCGTCGAGGCCGGACGTCCCCCGCACGCGGAATCCACCACGATCGTCAAGACCACCGAAGGACAGCCGCACGCGAGCGAAGGATCCGGCCTTCCGACAACGAGTGCCCACGTCGACCAGACGCGCCCGGTGCAATCCGCCATCCCGTCGCCGACCTGGTACGACCTGAGCCGTCCGGAAGATCGCCAGTCGCTTCGTCTGGTGCAATTGGCCGAAGGAGACGAGGTGATCGTCAAGGCGGCCACCCTTCCGATCCGCATCGGGGGTGTCGTTCAACGACCGGGCGCCTATCCGCTGCCGACCGGGCGAACATTGAACGTGTGGCAGGCGCTCGAGCTGGCAGGAGGCATCCGAACTCATGACGTGCCGCTCAACTTCACATTGATTCGGCAGGCCGCTGAAGGGCGTCTCGCACAGCGATGGGTCTTGCACGTCGCCGATTACGACGAGCACCCCGCCGCTTCGCCGCCGGTCGAACCGGGAGATGTGCTGCACGTCGAGCCAACCACCGGTGGCAAGCTCAAACGGGCCGTCGGAGACCTTTGGAATAAGCCATGACCGTTCGTCGAAAACTGTGGCTGTGTGCGGCCCTGGCAGCGGCGCCCCTCTCGCTCGCGGCCGGCTGGTGCTGGAATCGGAGCTGTGATCCGGAATACGTCGCCTCGGCCTGTGTTTCGGCCCCAGTTTCCCTGATCGCGAGCTCCCTCGACACGTTCGAAAAATCCGACGTCGAAGAATCGTTTCTTTCACCAGAGGTCGTCACCGCGGCGTCCGAGTTGCTTCAGGAGCGAGCCGCATCGGATCCGCACGCGGCGACTCTCGATTCCGAGATCGACACGTTTCTCAATCGACTGGATGTCTCGCACGAACGCGACGGCGATCGCGCTGACATCGAGCTGCGCTATCGCACGACCGATGCCCGGCAGGCGGTCGCCGTTTTGACCGCCGTCGTTGATGCCGGCGTCCGCTCGCTGCAAAGCCTTGCTCCGGAAGTGGCCGACTTCACAACCGATGATCGCCATCGGGAGTCCGTGCAACTGGCACAGGCTCTCGAACAACAGCAGGCCCGCGTTTCCGAACTGCAGGCCCGAGTCGCCTCCCGCGATCGCGAATCGCCTGAATCGCCCCACAGCCCCGCAAGACTTCGCACGCTGGATCTCGAACTCCAACAGGCCCGCGAACACCGCATCGAAGCCGAAGATCAATTGGCCATTGCCTGCCAAGAAGTGCGCGCCGGGGTCTCTGTCGAACAGATTGTGGCGCGTCTCCCCGAGGGCTCGGCATGGTCGGCGACGCGCGACGTCGCGGGAGCGATTCGATTGAAGGACGAACTGCGTCAGCTCGAATCCGCGTTCGAGACCGCTGCCAAAGTCTACGGCCGCAATCATCCCCGCATGTTGGGATTGAAAACCCAGATCGACCAAACCGGGCAGCAGCTCGCTTCCCAGGCAGGACTCATCGCAAATTCTTCCGTCGTTCAAGCATCGTCGACGGAATCCGACGCCCATCCGCAGGCCAGCCCTCCTGCGACAGCCGTTCTGTTATTGACGGCGCTGGAAGAAAAATGCCGACAAGTGACGCTTGCCGAACAGGTGCTCGAACGTCAGCTCGCCTCCGCGACTGCCTTGCGCGAGGAGCAACAGGCGCTCGATCCGCAACTGGCCGACGCCCGCCAGGAGCTGGACTTCCTGCAAAAGGAGCACGACCGGGTCCGCCGGGAGATCGCCGCCACACGCCGTGAGGCCGAGAGCCGCCGCGTCAACATCACCGAGTCCCCCACGCTTCTGGCGGAACCGATCGCCCCTTCGCTGCCACAGCACCTGCTGTGGGCCGGTCTGGCCGGGACGATCGTCAGCGGCGGATTCCTGCGAGGCTTTCTCCGCAGTCCGACGCGCGCCACGTCGACTACAGGCACGTCGCAGGGACTGAGAATCCACGATCAATTCCGGTCGCACGAGGAAGACAACCTCGCCCGTCTCCGGCGGCTGAAACCGGTCGCCTGAAACCGGTGCGAATCGCACGACCGGAAAACGGCTTCCCGCGGAAGGCGATCGATGCCCGTGCCCTCGGCCGATCGCATCGAATTGATTGACGGCCGGGCGGCATTCGCTACAATCGGGTCTTCCTGGCTCCGTAGCTCAGTTGGTTTAGAGCGCCGGCCTGTCACGTCGGAGGTCGCGGGTTCAAGTCCCGTCGGAGTCGCTCTGGCCCTCGCATAAAAGGCATTCCTCGTTTCGACGAGGGATGCCTTTTTCGTTAGACGTGCAGACCGGGTAATTCAGGTGATTCGGGGCGACACGCCCCGGCTCTTTGTTCGGGAAATCGCTCTGGACAGATTCTCCCGGTTGCGGTATCACCCGCGCCACTCACGTCTTCTGCATTCCCTCTCGAAATCCCTTCCTTATTTATCCCCGGCGGAGGCACGGATGCCTTCAGCGGCACCGGCTGCTGTGCGCGGATTCTGGTCCCGAAATATGGGGCTGGTCGTTCCGGCGCTGATCGTGGCGTCGATCCTCGTGATCGTCGTGCCGCTGCCTCCTGCGCTCCTCGACCTCCTGCTTTCGGCCAACATCACCGTCTCGGTGATGATTCTGCTGACGGCCTTGTACGTCCGCAAGCCCCTGGAATTCAGCGTCTTCCCGTCGCTGCTCCTGGGGACGACGCTCGCCCGGCTGGTGTTGAACGTGGCGTCGACGCGCTTGATTCTGACACGCGGCGGAATCGACGGCGCCAGTGCCGCGGGGGATGTGATTCGCATCTTCGGCGATTTCGTTGCCGGCGGAGAAGTCGCCGTCGGATTGATCATCTTCGTGATCCTGATCGCGATCCAGTTTCTTGTCATCACCAAGGGGACGTCCCGGATCAGTGAGGTGGCGGCCCGCTTCGCTCTGGACGGCATGCCGGGCAAGCAGATGGCGATCGACGCCGATCTGGGAGCCGGGATCATCGATGCCGAAAAGGCCCGCGAGCGCCGCGGCGAAGTTGTCGCCCAGGCCGATTTCTACGGAGCGATGGACGGCGCCGGAAAGTTCGTCCGGGGGGACGCGATCGCCGGGATGGTGATCACGCTGATCAACATCGTCGGCGGCATGTACATGGGGCTGTTCGAGCACGGGATGTCGCTGGGGGACGCAATGCTCGTCTTCACGCGGCTGACGATCGGCGACGGCCTGGTCACACAAGTCCCCGCCTTTCTGATCGCCCTCGCCTCGGGTCTCCTCGTCACACGAACTTCGGCCGACAGCGACCTGCCGGACGATGTCATCGGTCAATTGTTCGTTCGCCCCGAAGCCCTGGGGGTCTCGGCGGTGTTTCTTGGTGCGATGTCGTTTACGGGGCTTCCCCGCCTGCCGTTGTTGATTCTGGCCGGGGGGCTCGTCACGACGGCGATCGTCCTGTCGCGGGGCAAGGCGCAGGCCGCGGCTGAAGCTGTGGAACCTGAGCCGGGCGAACCTGTCGAAAAGAAGCCCGCGCCGCAGCCCGAGGACAACCTGTTCGTCGATCCGATGGAGCTGGAGCTCGGCTACGGACTGATCCGTCTGGCCGACGCCTCGACTGGCAACGATCTGCTCGAACGGGTCACACGCATTCGGCACAAGATCGCCCAGGAGCTGGGGATCATCCTGCCGCGCGTGCGGATCCGCGACAACATCCGTCTCAATCAACGGCAGTACCAGATCCGAATTCACGATGTGGCGATTGCCTGGGGAGAAGTTTATCCCAACGACCTCCTGG
>JAGVKR010000156.1 GCA_020050375.1 Planctomycetales bacterium | reverse complement strand
GACCGGCGTCGAGCTCACCGTCGAGAACGTCGCCCGCGCCTGGAACGAGCGGAGCTGGCACGTGCCGATTTTCTGCGGCGACGCCATCCTCGCCGTGTTCCGTCTCCCTCCGGCGGAGTGGCTCGGGTATCTGTCGGTGATCGTCCCGATGGGACTGTTCAACGTCATCGGCAGCCTGCAGAACATCGAATCGGCAGAGGCGGGGGGAGATTCATACGACACGTTCTCGTCGCTGGCAGCCAATGGAGTGGGCACCATCTCCGCCGCGCTGTTCGGCAGTTGCTTCCCGACGACGATTTACATCGGGCATCCCGGCTGGAAGGCGCTCGGCGCGCGAGCGGGATACTCGACGCTCAATGGCGTCGTGATCACCGCGATCTGCCTGTCGGGAACAGTGTCGCTCTTGAATTCCATCGTGCCGATCGAAGCAGGGATCGCGATCGTGCTGTGGGTCGGCATCATCATCACGGCGCAGGCCTTTCAGGCAACGCCCCCCGATCACGCACCGGCCGTGGCCGTTGGTCTCTTTCCGGCGATTGCAGCCTGGGGAGCGACGGTCGTCGAGGGAGCCTTTCGCGTCTCGGGCGGAATGACGATCGAGCAGGCGCTGACGACGCTCAAGCCGGCGCTCGTCAACGGATTCCTGCTGCACGGACTGATCGTCATCGAGCGAGGCTACATTTTCACCTGCATGATTCTGGCCGCGATCGCTGCATTTCTGATCGACCGCAAATACTACAGCGCCGGAATGTGGGCGCTGGTCGCCGCGGCCTTCACCGGGCTGGGCCTGATGCACGCCTACCAGGTCGACGGCAACAACATCGACTATCTGTTCAACATCGATTTGATTCTGCCGTCACTGGGGCTGTCGAACTCCGCTGCGCCGCACGCGGAAGCTGTGCTCTACCGGGCCGCTGATCTCGCGTGTGGGTATCTCCTGCTGGCCGCGACGTTCTTCACCTTCGGGTGGCACCGCGCCCGATTTCCTCAGGAAACACCCGGCGGGCATTGACGAGGCAGGAGGAATGCGGAATGGGGAGTTCGGAATGCGGAATAAGAACTCCGCATTCCGAATGGACACCCTTGAATCCAGAATCCTTTCTTCACAAGCCTCGGGGCAAGCCTCGCGCATCATCGTCCTCCCGATCTGTCGGCCCCGCCCAGCTTCACGCATTGACGCCGCGGGTGTCGGTCGTCCCGAAAACATTTTTGGAAAAAAGTAATGGAATGACTGAAAAATCGTGGTGAACGGTCTTGACCCACCAAGCCGGTTTGAGATATCTACCCCGTACTTCTACTCTCTCCCCACAAAACATCTCGCGTTAGTCTCTGTCGTCACTCGTTTGTGACTTCAGCAGAAACTGCCATTCCGTCACGGCTCTCTGCAGCCGGCCGCGGAACGGACGGTCTGTTCCCATCTCTACCGCTACTCGGTTCCACAAAAGGACATAGTATGGTTCGGTCGGCTGAGCGAACAACGCCTCGTTCCGTACCTGGAAGTCACACTCGCAGCCAGAAGGAGGAAGCGACCTTGCGAAGGGTAATTGGATTCGTTGCCTGTACCAGCCTGTTGACGGCCAGCTTGTGGTGGGTCGACCTGGGTGAAACCGCCGAAACAAATCCCTCTCGTGAGGCTCGCCCGGAAACGAATGGTTCGCCTTCGCCCCGCGCGTCGCTGAGCCTCGGGAAGGAACACTACCTGCATGGTCGGTTCGTGGAGGCTGTGTCGGCCTTCGAAGCCGCCACCAGCGGCGAAGCCGATTTGTCGGACGCCGAACGCAAGCAACTCTATGAATACCTGTCCCGTTCGCGTGCCAAGCGCGACGCCGACGGACAGAAAGACGTCGTGGCCCGCGGCCAATCGGTGGACACGAAGCCGTCCACCGGAGGTCGCCGCGAATTGCGATCGGCCGCCGGAGAAGCTCCTGCCACCCCGGCTTCACGAAACGACGCCGGCAAGAAGCTGATCGTCGAGGCTCGCCGGAAATTCAATGCCGGACAGATCACCGAAGCCGAAAAGCTGGCCCAGGAAGGGCAGAAGACGGGCGTCCGCTCGAAATTGTTCGGCGACAGTCCGGAAAAGTTGCTGGAAGAAATCGCCGAGCAACGTGATCAGGACACCAAATGGAAGAAGGACAACAGCTCGACGAAGGCCAAACGTGAACGTTCGAACTACCTGCTCAAGCGAGCCCGACAGGTGGCGGAAGAAGGGGACGTTGCCAACGCCGAGCGACTCGTCCGTGATGCCGAGCAGATCAAGGTGCAACGGATTCTGAACGATCTGACTCCGGCCCAAATCCGACAATCCCTCGCCCGCAAACCGGCCGCCCCGCGTTCGAGCTCGGGCGTGGTCCAGGCCGATGCGACCGCACCGGCCAAGGGCAAGAAATCACACGTACGTCACGTGAAGGGAGACGAAGAATCGCTCGATCTCGCACTTGACGACGAGTTGTCACTCCCCGACGAGGAACCGGCCCTGCCGAAGGCACCGCCGAAGAAGAGCCCGAAGCCCGAAGCCAAGTTCGCCGCAAAGCCGGCGGCCGCCAGTGCCAAAGCGCCCGCCGCAAAACCAAACCAGGCGGCCAAAGCCGCCCAGGCCCAGGAGCTTCTGCAGCAGGCCCGGATCGATATGAAGGATGGCCGTTTCGACGAAGCCAAAGAGAAGGCACAGCGGGCCCAGCAGCTCGATGTTGTCTATGACGACGCTCTTGCCCTGACTCCTGAATTCATTCTGGCTCAAATCGAACGTGCCGAGCAGAACGGCAACTCGCTCCTCGCGAAGAAGCCGACGGCTAAGTCGCAGATCTCGCCGCAGATGGCCAACAAGCGCAAGACTGCTGCCGCCCTGACCGAGGAAGCCGCCGCCGATCTCGACGCCGGACTTCTTGAAGAGGCTGAATCGAAGACCGCCCAGGCTCAGGAGCTGGACGTGGCGTTCGACCTGATGGACGAAACGCCCGAACGGGTCAATTCGCTGATCGAGAAGGAAAAAGACAAACGGTTCATTGCCAAATCGAAAGCAGCCCGAGCTCAGCCTCCCGTCGTCGAAGAAGATGTGGCGCCGGAGATGCCGACCGACGAGCTCGTCCAGGTTGGCGAGGCTCCGGCCGACGCTGGTGACACCAGCATTGCCGATGTGAACGTCGTCCGCCCCTCGGGGCTGCCGGCCGCCGAACTGTACCAGCGCGGCAAGGAGGCGATGCAAGCCCGCAATACGCAAGCCGCTTATCAGTTCTTCCTGGAAGCCTATCAGTCAGGTGAACGGCTCGACGACCGGAAGATGCAGACGATCCGCGATTTTCTGGCCAAGCACGCCCCGGCCGGAGCGAAGAAGAAGATTCAACTGGCCGGCACCAGACCGACGGAAGACAACCTGCTCGAAGAATCAGCCGATCAGGCATTGCCGCGGCGGATCGACGTCGTTGACGAACAGCGCCAAGTCGCCATCGACAAATTGCGACAGGAGGTGCGAAACGCCGTGTTTCGCGCCGAACGTATCGCCGAAAAGAACCCCAAAGGGGCCCTCGAGCTGATCGACAAGGCCCAGGCCGGCGTCGAAAACTCGGGGCTCGACAACGAAAGCTCGCGACAGCTACTGAGTGCTTTGGCCCAATCCCGCAGCAACGTCGATTACACCGCGCGGCTCAACGAGCCGAAGACCGAAGCGGAGCGCCGCAAGAAGGAAATCGAGTCGTCGATTCGCAACGGTGACGCGGTCAAGGTGAAGATCGACAACGAATTCGCCGAGAAGGTCCAGAAGTTCAACGAGCTGATGGACCAGAAGCGGTTCCCCGAGGCGGAGGTGCTCGCCAAACAGGCGCGACAGCTCCAGCCCGAGAACCCGGTCTCGGAAGCGATGTATTACAAGTCGAAGCTCGCCGCTCAGGACTATTTCAACCAGACCAATCGCGAAATGAAGGCGGATTATTTCACGGATGCCCTCAACGACGTTGACCGAGCGGCAGCGGGTCCCTACACGGCCGACATTGCCTACGGCGATGTGAAGAAATGGAACGAATTGACCAAACGTCGACAGAAATACAAGCGCCCCGACAACCGCACGCGAACCAAGGAAGAAGAACGCATCGAGCAGAGCCTGTCGCGCGAAGTTTCGCTGCACTTCGAGAACCCGACTCCGCTCGCCGACGTGATCAAGCACCTCTCGATGCTGGCGGAAGTCAACATCGTCCTCGATTCGGCCGGGCTCGACGACGCCGGACTCGTTCCCAGCTCGCTCGTGACCATCAACGTCGATGGCATCCGTCTGAAAAGCGCCCTCAACCTGCTGCTGGAGCCTTTGCACCTCGCCTACACGATTCGCGATGAAGTCCTCAAAGTCACCAGCAAGATCAAGCAACAGGGTGAGCTGACCTCCGTCACTTACTCGGTTGCCGATCTCGTCGTGCCGATTCAGAGTTTCGCTCCGCCCAACGCGTACGGGATGACCTCCAGCGGCGGATTGGCCAGTGTGGGATCATCGTCGGGCCATGGCAATCGCGGACAGATGAACGTCGGCTCGACCGGCGGATTGCAAAGGCCCGCAGGTCAGGCTTTCGCCCAGATCGACGACAACGAAGGCTTCGGTCGCACAACGCCCCGTCCGAACGGGAGCAGCGGCAACTGGGGCGGTCTCGGCGGCGGCGGCAATATGGCCGACTTCACCGAGCTGATCGAGCTCATCACATCGACCGTGCAACCCGATTCGTGGGACGAGGTCGGCGGCCCGGGCTCGGTCCGCGAATTCAGGACCACCCTGAGCATGGTCATTCGACAGACGCAAGCGGTCCATGATGAAATTGCCGACCTCCTGGGTCAGTTGCGCCGCCTGCAGGATCTCCAGGTGACGATTGAAGTCCGCTTCGTGACGGTCAGCGATCAGTTCTTCGAACGAATCGGGATCGACTTCGACTTCAACCTGCACGACAACGTCGGCACCGGTTCCATGCCGCTGCGGTTTGGCCAGCCGTTAGCTCCGTTCGGCACCGGCGTTCCCATAGGCGGCGGAGCTGT
>JAGVKR010000447.1 GCA_020050375.1 Planctomycetales bacterium | reverse complement strand
TGGCCCTCGCCGAAGTGCGATTGTCACCCGCGATCCTTCGGCCACCCCCCGCCCGCGATCGATCAGATCGACCGATTGCCAGGGGGGCGTCAACCGCTCGAAGGCCCCCGGCCTCCGATGCCAGTCGAAGGCAAAATCGGCGGGAGCCGGGAGCGAAACTCGTCGCGAATAGGTCGACAAAGGAGCCATGCGTGTCAGATTGTAGGCCCCCGTCAAGTCCGCGAGAAGCCGCGGGGCCTTTGGCTGCCAGTCGCGACTGTCAAAGCCGGCAACTTTGCCGCGAAAAACGACGGCGCGAAGGGAATCTCGGAACTCCGCGAATCCCCTTCTGGAGATTGCTCCCTCGGCCGGATAAAATGGAGTGACATCTCTTCTGAGGGACTGACCTTATGAAATGGCTGCCCAGCTTGCGGCGCGAGACTTCGGAATCAGAAGCTCCGAACGTCACGGTCGGCGAACCGGAAACGTCGGCAGTGTTAGCTCCCTTCGTTCCGACGATGGTTGATCCGCTGATTGCATCAACCTCCGCAGAAACCGAGCGGCCAAGGTCTGACGAAGGCACCGCGGTACGACCGTCGATCCCGGCCGACACTGCGGAAGACTCGGCGGCGGCCGACATCGCATCTCGGCAGACCATCGTCAACGATGCGGCTGGTGGGCCGGCAAACAGGATCGACATTTCTGAAACGCTGGAAAAAGTTCGCGAAGATCTGCTTCGCAAACAACAGGAATTGAATGATGCGCAGCGGGCCCTCAACGAGCTGTTTTCGACACGATTGCGCTCCGACGAGGCACAGGCCCGCGCCGTCGAGAAGCTGCACGACGAGTTGCGACAGTACAAGGCGAATTTCGTTCGCCAGCAATTGTTGCCGATGTTGAAGGAAGTGATCTTTTGTCACGACTTCGTTTCGGCTCACATGGAACGGCTCGCATCGGAAAATATCGAGCAACCTGGGCATCGCCCGCTCGAAGCCACGCGACAGATGCTGATCGATCTCCTGTTCAAATACGACGTCGAACCATACCGCTCCGAGGGGGAGCCGTTCGATCCCAAAACGCAGCAGTGCACGCACACGATTCCCATCGACCGTCCCGAAGCCGACAAGACAGTCGCCACCCGCGGGTTGCCGGGCTTTCGCGGACCGGAAGGGATCGTTCGCCGCGAACAAGTCTCCGTCTACAAATTCACACCGGGAGCCGACTGACATGGCCGAGTTGACGAAAGTGTTCGGAATTGACCTGGGGACGACCTATTCCGCCGTGGCGCAGATCGACGAGTTCGATCGCGCGGTGATCGTCCCCAACGACATCAACGAGCCGACAACTCCATCGGCCGCCTACTTCGAAAGTCCGGGGCATGTGGTCGTCGGAATCGAAGCCAAGAACATGGCCGAGATCGAACCCGAGAACGTCGTGCAGTTCGTCAAGCGCTTCATGGGGCGCAAGGACGAGTTTTTCTTCGAATACGATGGCAAGCAATACGCCCCCGAAGAGATCTCGGCTGTGATCCTGAAGGCGCTCGTCGAGAAGGCGCAGCAGAACGTCAACGCCGAGATCAAGGACGTGGTGATCACCGTTCCCGCGTACTTCGATGACGCCCAGCGAACGGCCACCAAAAACGCCGGGGCGATGGCCGGCCTCAACGTGCTCGACATCGTCAACGAGCCAATCGCCGCCGCTCTCTCTTACGGTGTTCAGGCCGGGGGGCGTGAGGAGACGATTCTCGTCTACGACCTGGGTGGGGGAACATTCGACGTCAGCGTCATCCGCGTTGATGCCGATGGCGTGAAGATCCTCGTCACCGGCGGCAACCATGAGCTGGGGGGCAAAGACTGGGACGACCGTTTGATCAGCTACATCGCGGCCACCTTCGAGACCGAAAACGGCGTTAACCCGCTCACCGATCCGCACGCCCACCAGGAACTGCGCACCAAGGCGGAAGCCACCAAAAAGCGCCTTTCGCAGAAGATGAAAGATCCCTTCACGTTTTCGTTTGCCGGGAGCCACACGCGGATCGAGATCACCCGCGAAAAGTTCGAGGAAATCACCGCCGACCTGCTCGATCTGTCGATCCGCGTCACGAAGGAAACGCTTGACGAGCTCGAACGTAAAATCGCCAACCGGAAGATTGACCGCATCCTGCTGGTCGGAGGCTCGAGCCGGATGCCGATGGTCAAAGCCCGCGTGGATCAGGAGTTTGGCCTGGCGGCCGACGTCCACGACCCCGATGAATGCGTCGCGAAAGGGGCGGCGATCTGGGCCGTCAAACGCAAGATCGATAACCTGGCGCAGCAGGTCGGCTACAACACGCAAACGGGCGAAGGAAATCAGCAGGCGTTCAACCAGGCTCTCGAGAAGGAGATCGAAACCGTCCGCAATCGCGATTTCTATCTGGGACTTCCCGGCAAGAGCGGCGTGAATGTTTCGTCGCACACGTATGGGATTCTGGCGATCGACAACGGCGTCGAGATCGTCGCCCCGATGCTCACCAAAAATACCGAGATCCCGTTCGTCTACGAATCGGGAGAGCGACAGTTCGGCACCGCTTTCGCCAATCAATCGACGATCGAACTGGTTCTGATGGAGGCCGACGGTGATTCGCTCGACCCCGCCCAGTGCAAAGAGATCGGCCGCGGCCACGTCGAGCTTCCCCCCGGAGTCCCCAAGGGCTCGGAAGTCAAAATCTGGTTCAATTATTCCGCCGACGGCACGATGGCACTACGCGCCCGCGAGGTTTCGACGAACCGCGAGTGCGAAGTGAATATCGTCCGCAGCGGCGTGCTCGGCATCGGCGAGGTGAAGGAAGCCGGGAAAGAGCTGGCAGTGTTGGAAGCGCGTTGACGCGGAAACACTCCGTATCGGGAAAGTGCGGAATGCGGAGTTCGGAATGCGGAATGGCTGCCTGCCGAAGCAACACGATCATCATGCCTTAAACCGACCTAGAACCGTCAACTTCACACTTCACACTTCACACTTCACACTTCACATTCCGCATTCCGCACTCCGCACTCCACACTCCGCACTCCACACTCCGCACTCCACACTCCACACTCCACACTCCACACTCCACACTCCACACTCCACACTCCACACTCCACACTCCACACTCCACATTCCGAACTCCGAACTCCCGCTCCGTGTCTTCTTTCGACGAAACCTTCGACTATCTGACGCTGCTCGGGCTCGATCCGGCTGCGCTCGAGGTCCAGCCGCCGGAGGAGATTCGGGAGCGAATCAACCGGCGCAAGAAGGAATGGACGGGGCAGGCCATCAATCCCCTGTACCAGCAGCAGGCGCGGGCCAACCTCGAACGCGCCCGCCAGTTCGAGCGGATCCTCGATACACCCGAGGCCCTCCAGGCGTACCTCGGCTTTCATTCTGCGGCGACGATCGAGCGTCGACAAGTCCAGGACCAGACGATCGGCGAATTCCTCGCGGTCGCGGCCGGCGCCGGGCGGAAGGAGATCACCGCCGAGCAGCACGCCCTGCTGGTCAAAGTCTGCGAAGAGCGAGCAATTCCAGCGGATGTCCTCGAAGCGGCCCTCCGCGCCCGCCGGCTGAGCGTCAGCGAGAACGACACGGTCACAACGGCGGTGGGCGGGCCCCCCTATCGACAACCGGCGCTCGATCGAGCCCTGATGACGCAAATCGCCGGCCATTTGCGGCTGCTCGACAAAGATTCCTTCTACGAGCTGCTCGATCTGCCGGCGACCGCCTCGCCGGCCAAGGTCGTCAGCACGGCCCGCATCCTGTTCGACCGTTGGTCGAAAACGCTTCCGAAAACGAGCACGTGTATCGCGTGGGAAAAAAGTCTGCAAGCTTGCCTCACTTATCTCAAGGACGTTG
>JAGVKR010000170.1 GCA_020050375.1 Planctomycetales bacterium | reverse complement strand
CCGTCGACGGGGCCACGCTCGCGGACTGTTCCGGCCGGCCGCCGATCCGGATCGATTTCGCGGATTACAATTCATCCGCTCGATGGATTTTCCGCTTTGACCCCGGCACCCGCGAGTCGTCGCTGGTAAAGCGTGTGGTGCGCGCACGGCTGTATCGAGGCTGGCGAACACTTTCGATCCATGAGATACTGCTGATATGAGTCTCCGATCCGTCACGATTCGAGGAGCGTGCATGCGTCCGACGTTGCGCCGTAATTTGTGCCGGCAACACATCGCCGCCGCTTGCTTCTTCGCGAGTTTCGGTGCCGCTGCGCTCCTGGCTCCGTCGATCGGCGCGGCCGACAAGACCGCCGATGCGCAAAAGCTGGGCGTTCCCAACTTCGAAGACGACGTCGTCCCCATTCTGCAGGTCCGGTGTCTCAAGTGTCACGGAGACGAGAACCGCAAAGGGGGGCTCGATCTCCGGCGGAAGTTCACGATCGTCCAGGGAGGGGACGGCGGGGCGGCGATCGTCCCCGGCAAGCCGGACGACAGTCTTCTGATCGAGATGATCGTCAAAAAGGAGATGCCCCCCAAGGACGAAGATCCGCTCGACGTGAAGCAACTTGACGTTTTGAAGCGGTGGGTCGCCGCGGGAGCGCCGATCAAGGGGCCATCGGAATCGCCGCTCGAAGTCACCGATGCGGAAGGAAAGATCTCGGACGAAGACCGGCGATTCTGGGCGTTTCAGCCGCCGGTCCGCCCGGCCGTGCCCGTCGTGAAAGAGGCGGGGCGCGTCCGCAATCCGATCGACGCCTTTCTGCTCGCACGGCTGGAAGGGCAGGGGCTGTCGTTCAATCCCGAAGCATCGAAGCTGACGCTCCTGCGGCGCGTCTCGTTCGATCTGATCGGATTGCCCCCCACCCCCGAGCAGGTCGACGCCTTTCTGGCTGACGATCGTTCGGACGCTTACGATCGACTGGTCGAGCAGTTGCTCGAATCGCCGCAGTTCGGCGAGCGGTGGGGGCGGCACTGGCTCGACGTGGCGGGCTACGCCGACTCCGACGGCGGACTCGATGCCGACCGCGATCGCCCTGAGGCATGGCGCTATCGCGACTATGTGATCCGAGCGCTCAACAGCGACAAGCCGTACGATCTGTTCGTGAAAGAGCAATTGGCCGGCGACGAGCTGAGCGACTGGCGACGGGGTGCGGAAATCACCCCCGCGACCGTCGACCAGCTTGTGGCCACAGGCTTCCTGCGAACGGCGGTCGATCCGACGTACATCGGTTACAAGGAAAAGCCCGAAATTTACAAGGTCCTGGCCGACACGATGCAGATCGTCGGCTCGGCATTTCTGGGCGTGACAATTCAGTGCGCCCGCTGCCACGAGCACAAGCTCGAACCGATCTCGCAGCGCGACTATTACCAGTTGAACGCCATCTTCGCCCCGGCCCTCGACCCCGACCGCTGGCTGGCGTCCCCCGAGCGAACGATCCCACTGGCGACCGAAGCTCAGCAGGCGAAGATGACTGCGTACAACACTGTCGTCTTCGAGCGGGTCAAAATCCTGGAAGCCGAGCTGGCGGAGCTGCTCGCACAGCACCGCGATCAACTGGCAACGGAGAAAGTGGCCGAAGTTCCCGCCGAAGTGAAAGACGCGGTCAAGGCGGCCCTACTCGTCGCCGCCGAAATGCGCAATGACGACCAGAAAAAACTTGTCGCCGCGCACGCTGCCGGCGTCACGCTCGACGATAAGACACTCTTTGCCCGCTTCGCCGGTTTGCAGCCTGACGCCGACAAGCTGAAGGGAGTGATCGCCGCCGAGAAGGGGCTGCTCAAATCCGCCGTGCAACTGCGGGGCGTGCTCGACCTCGACGACAAACCGCCGGAAACGCGCGTGCTTCGGCGAGGCGATTTCAACACCAAGGGGAAAGCAGTCGATCCCGACGTCCCTGCCGTATTCGCCAACGTTGATTTTAAACTCCAGCCGCAACCGACTTATAAGAGCAGCGGCCGGCGGCGGGCGTTCGCCGAGTGGCTTGTCGCTCCCGGACACTCGACGACCAGTCGTTTGCAGGTCAATCGGATCTGGGCCGGCCATTTCGGACGGGGCCTGGTCGAGACGGTCGACGATTTCGGGCACACCGGCAAGGCCCCGACGCATCCCGAGCTCCTCGACTGGCTGGCGACGGAGTTCGCGGCCCGCGGGTGGAGCCAGAAGGCACTCCATCGTCTGATCGTCACGTCGAGCGCGTATCGGCAATCGTCGGCATTCGATTCGCAGAAGGCGGCCGTCGACAGCGAGAACCATTTGCTATGGGCCTATCGCCCGCAGCGGCATCAGGGAGAAGTGCTCCGCGATTCGATTCTCGCCGTCGCCGGCAAGCTCGATTCGGCAATGTTCGGCAAGCCGCTTCCCGTCGCGCGGCAGCCGGACGGATCGGTGATCACGGGCGACAACGCCAACCGCCGCAGCATTTATCTGCAGGTCCGCCGCAGCCAGCCGCTGACGCTGATGGAAGTCTTCGACACGCCGAAGATGGAAATCAACTGCACGCGCCGCAGCGAAGCGGTGGTGGCGACGCAAGCGTTGACGCTTCTCAACAGCCCGTTTGTGGAGGCCAGCGCCAAAGCGGTTGGCGAACGGATCGTCAAAGCGGCCGGGGATCGGCCAGCGCGGATCGATCTCGCCTGGAAACTGCTCTACACCCGCGTGCCGACCGAGACAGAAAAGGGCGCAGTCACGGCGTTTCTCGATCAGGCTGTGCAACTGCGACTGGGAGAAGGCGCCGCGACGGCCACGAACGAAGCCCGCCAGGCCGCCGAGAACGCCGCCTGGCCGGATTTGGCGTTGACCTTGCTGAATACCAACGAGTTTTTGTTTGTCGATTGAACTTCGGTGTTCGTACCTTGTTCGGTCTGGAATTGCATATTCAAAACCCCCACCCCAACCCTCCCCGCGAACGGGGAGGGGGCTTCTTCCCCCCGTTTACGGGGGGATTGAGGGGGGGCGAACGTACCAGGGGACGATCATGCCTTGCTGCCAACGCGACTCCCTGAGCCTTTCCGAACTGCTCGGCCGCCGCGAAGTCTTTCAGCGCGTGGGGACGGGTCTCACCGG
>JAGVKR010000764.1 GCA_020050375.1 Planctomycetales bacterium | reverse complement strand
GCTGCCCTCCGGCCTCGACCCCCACCAGCGCTCGCCGGCTGCCGACCCCCGGATCGACGACGACGACATGCACCGTCGCCGGAGGGAACGCGTCGACGATTCGATCGAGCGCGAGCGCCCCGAGACGGATATTGCCCGCCGGAATCTCGTGCGTCACGTCGACGATCGCCGCCTGCGGATCGATCCCCAGAATGACCCCCTTCATCTGCGCGACGTACCCGTCGGAAGTGCCGAAGTCGGTCAACAGGGTAATCACGGGCATAGTCGTTCGTTGAAACTTCGCGCGGCGTAAAATGACCCAGCAGACGCCCCCACTCCAACCTCCCCGCGAACGGGGAGGGGGCCGCTTCCCCCCGTTTGCGGGGGGATTGAGGGGGGCGAACGCCTCAAATTTACCGGCGTAAGGTCATAGCCGCGTCGCCGAATCCTACAGCGCCGACTCCGCAGATCCTACCGCAATGGATGAAAAGTGACTCTGGTGTAAGATTCTGCCAGTCCGTGCAACCAATCTGGGTACGAAGTCAACGGGTTGGCCGGCGGTCGATCCCTGCGCGGCCGGCGCAGGCCCGCTTCCGGACGACAACGGGGAGCACGCAATGACGAAAAGATCAGACGGTGCCACGAAACCAGGAAAGCATTGGCGGCGGTGGGTGATTGCTATTTCGTGCGGCATGGCATTCCTGTTGATTGCTCTGGCCGCCGGGGCTTTCGACTCCAGCCCTGACGGCGCCCCCAGAAGCGACGGCCCCGGAGGCGCGTCGCTCGCGGGTTTGATCGCCGACCTCCGCAAGGAAAAAAAACCTCGTTGGTCTCGCCGCGATGGTGATGGTCGACGGGAAGGTCGGAACTCACCGGCGCCAGGTTCGGTCCGCCGAAGAGCCCCTCCGATACGCTCGATCAGCCGCGAGATCACGTCCGCTTGGTATTTGGCTGGAAGGTCAGCGCGAGCGATGACGACGACAACTGGCAACAAGGGTCATGAAATGGCCTTCGGAGTCGCCTGGCGGCCCGCCATAACCCGTTTGCACGGACGCGTTATCGAGCGATTGTGACGCCGTTTTGTCGCGGTTCCGGTCGATTACGGCGAAGTGAATGCTGACGCATGCTAGACTTTTGCATCGCATCTCCGCCTTCACCGTTCTTTCTTGCCTGCTCGGCAGGTTGAGCCGTCCTCCTGTCAATCTTACAGATTTGCCAGGATTCGGAGTTTTCAAACAGGGAAATGGACGGTGTAATCGCGGAATCAATTCTCCCGAAATCGAGCCGGATCGTCCTCCGACAGTTGATGCTGTCGGTGAGTCATCCATTTCCGTCCGGACGATCTGCCACGGAGCTGGCCATGAGCACAATGCTGTTGATTTGTGTGGCTCTGATGCCAACATCGCCGCTTGAAGCAGGCGATCATCTGGTGAAACTGACCGTGGACAACCGCCCGCGGTCGTACCGGATTCACATCCCCGAGACGTCCGATCCGGCGACGGCGATGCCGGTCGTGCTGATCTTTCATGGCTCATCCATGAATGCGAAGATGATGGCCACCTTCAGCGGACTCAACGCCAAGGCGGATGATGCGGGATTTGTCGCCGTTTACCCGAACGGCACCGGCATTCGAGACCTGTTTTTGTCGTTCAATTCCGGTGAGGAACAGCAACCGGCCTCGGAAGCACGCCCGGACGACGTGAAATTCGTCGGAGCGGTGCTCGACGACCTGACGGCGCGTGTGCATGTGGACGCCAAACGGGTGTATGCAACCGGCGTGTCGAACGGCGCGATGATGTGTTACCGCCTGGCCGCCGAGTTGCCCGACCGGATTGCGGCGATCGCTCCCGTCTCTGGCACGATGGCGGTCCCGATGCGCGAACGGGTGCGCCCGATGCCCGTGATGCACTTCCACGGGACAGCCGACGCCATCGTCCCCTTCACGGGCCCCGACGACAACACACCGGAGTCGATCCGGTTCAAATCGGTCGACGAGACAATCGCTCTTTGGGCCGCCGCCAACGAATGTTCCTCCACCCCGGTGGTTGTCGATGAACCGAATCGAGCGGACGACGGGACGACCGTAAAGCGAGTGACCTACGGAGCAGGACGGCATGATCGTGAAGTGATTCTGTTCGTCATCGAAGGGGGCGGCCATACCTGGCCGGGGAATGAGACCTTCTTCAAGAAGGCCCTCGGACGCTCGACACGAGACATCTCGGCGAACGATCTGATGTGGGATTTTTTCCGCATGCAGACGCTGCCTTGACGCCGATTCCGACATTTCGCCGCGAGCAAATGCTGGCGTTGGGGCGACAACTTTGTCATGCTTGAGAACTCGCTGCTGTCCAACTGATTTGCCATTGGCCGGGGATCTCAATCATGTCTGTCTCGCGTTGCGGAATTTCATGGATCGTCGGAATGTCGCTGGTGGCGTCAGGGAGCTGCATCTATGCCGCCGAGCCCACGGCGAAGTCGGGCTCGCAAAAGAAATACCTGATCATCCACGCCGACGATGCCGGCATGTGTCACTCGGTGAACCGGGGAACCGCCGAGGCGCTCGAAAAAGGGATCGTCTCATCGTGCAGCATCATGATCCCCTGCCCGTGGGTCACAGAGTTTGCCGAATACACGCACTCGCATCCGCAGTTTGACTACGGTCTGCATCTGACGTTGAATTCGGAATGGAAGCAGTACCGCTGGGGACCGGTCGCCGGGAAGGGCAAAGTGCCCAGTCTTGTCGATAAAGACGGCTACCTGCATCGCGGCGTCGAGCAGGTGGCAGCCAGTGCAAAAGCGTCGGAAGTCGAGATCGAGCTGAAAGCGCAGATCGAACGGGCGAAGGAATTGAAGATTCCCTTCAGTCATCTCGATACGCATATGGGCGCGCTGGTATGCCGCCCCGACATCATCGAGGTTTACGTCAATGTCGGTCTCGAATACAACATGCCGATCCTGTTTCTGCGGAAGATCGATGGGCCGGTCGTCCGCGAATACCCGGCGCTCCGCGAACGCGGAAAGGAATGGCTGGCCGCGCTCGACTCGAAGAAACTTCCGGTCCTTGACGGCCTGGCTCAGTTTTACGGCGGCGACTCACACGACGAGCGATCGGGCAATTATCTCAAGACGATTCGAGAATTGCCGCCGGGGGTGAGCCAACTCATCATTCACTGCGGCGTGCTCGACGACGAATTGCGAGCCGTAACCAACAGCGCCGAACGTCGCGACGGCGATCGGCGGATCTTCACCGACCCCGCCATCGCCGCCGAAATCAAGAAGCAGGGGATCGAAGTGATCACGTGGAAGCAATTTCACGAGCTGGCCAGGAACGCTGCGAAAGCGCCCTGACGAAAATAGGATTCGTCGCCGTCAAACCAAACAGACCGGCGGTCACGGCACCTCTCGCGCGAGCCGCGCCAGACTGGCCTCGACTTCGCGGAGGGCCGGTGATTCGGCGAGGGCGGCCGCCGCTTGCAACTCGATGTGAAGATTGCCCAGCAGGTTTCGGCGGAGAAACTCGGCAAACCACGCCACGCGGCGCGCGGTGAAGGCGGCGTACAACTGACGGAACCGTGTTTCCAGGAGTCGCAACCCTCCCGCGGTGCCGCTGAGCGCTGTTTCACCCATTACAACTGCACTCGTCCCGCCGGCAATGTCTCCGAGGATGTGCGCCGCCACCGACTGTGCTGCAACGTCGGTCACACCGGGAGTAAAGACATGTCCAACCGGTCCAGCGACGGCAAACAGCACGACTGACGTCATCGGTCGCGCGACAGCGGCCATCGAATCGAGCTTTCGCAGCAGGTCGAAGGCGCCGGGGTTTTCGTCGCGGAAGGAGAGCATCTGAGCATGGACGACGGCGCGGAGCTCGACGTCGACGTCGACGGCCGAATGCTCAGACCGCAAACGATCGAGCAGTTCGGTCCGTGACGATCCCGCGAGCAGGCTTTCCAGCCGGGGACGCAATAAATCATTGCCGAGCTGGCTCAACCGTCGGAGCTCGTCATAGAGCGAGTCGAGGGCCTGGAGCATGACATCTCGCTCGGCGCAGCGATAGTTCCATCGCGGATCGGATGGCTCTCCGGCCACTTTGCGGCGCGCCCAGCGAAACGGCCACAAGACCCCTTCGCCAATGACGCCATACGCGTCGTGAATCACTTTGGTGAATCCCAGCCGCTGGGCGCGCCACCAGCGGCGAATTTCGTCGACGAGCAGCGCCGCCGGCGCCGCCGGCCAGTTGTCGACCCGAGCCAGTTGTTGCATCGACAGGAGCCGCGCGGTATCGCCGAAGGCGGCACTCCGCCGCCGGACCTCGTCGAGGTAGGCGGGTGCCCCTGACTCGGGGGACAACAGGCGCCGCAGTGATCCCTGCAGAGTGCGCAACTTGACTTCATCGAAGTGCAGCTCCGCCAGATCGGGAGCCAGGCACGAGGCTGTGCGAGCCCCTTCCGCGTTGGTTACATCCGGGTTGTCCGAGAGAGGCCAATCGCGCTGACTGAAAGCGAGGCGATTGCTTTCCGCCGCTCGGCGGTCGTTGGGCGCCAGATAAACCAACTCCGGCTCGATTCCCGTCCCGCGCGAAAACGTCTCCAGCCATTTCGGCCAGAACGGCTCATCCTCCGGGAGCAGGCACTGATTGAAGACGACGATCACGGCCTTGTCTTCGTCAGCGGCCTTGCGAAAGAACTGCTTGACCGCGGCGTCGTTGTATTTCTGCTGCGTGAGAACGGCGATCAAGACGTCGGCACAGTGGCGGATGCAGTCGGCCCGGTGCCAGTTCACTTCGGCGTCGCTGTCGATGTCGGGAGTGTCCAGCACGAGCAGGTTGGGAGGAAGCTCGTCGGCCGTCTTCCAAAACAGCCGGTGCTCGGCTGTGCTCTCCAGCGGCTCCTGCGCTTCGGTCCACGGCGCCAGCTCGAAACCGGTGAAGATGTTGGCCAGGTTGTGCCGCTTCTCGAAATCGCGGGGGACCAGACACACCGGATGCTTGGTGCCCGATGCCAGCGGACTGACGGCGCTGGCCTGACAACCGGCGAGATGGTTGAAAATCACGCTCTTGCCGATGTTCGTCCCCCCGACGACCGCCGCGACAATGAACGGATCGTCAGAGAGCTGAGGCAACAGCTTCCGCCGCAAAAGCTCGAACCATTCGCGGCCCTCCAGTGGAGCCATCTGCAGAATGCCGGCCGTCGTCTCTAAAGACAGCAACAACTCGTGCAAGCGCCGCGTCTCTGCGGCGCAAGAGGCGAATAGGCTTCGGGAAACGACAGGTTGTCCTACTTCTGATGGCATACCGCTATTCTATCACATCCCGACCGCAACTCGGTGCCGAAGAGTCGATCAATGAACACCGTTCCGATGGGCGGCGATCGGCTCACATCACATCGGGCCGCTTGCTTCCATTTCGCTCAATCTGGCGAGTTGCAGGAAGCCGATCGGAAGACGGGCCGATCCATCGAGCGCCAGCTCGGCGAGGGCTTCACCGAGGACCGTCGTGAATT
>JAGVKR010000757.1 GCA_020050375.1 Planctomycetales bacterium | reverse complement strand
TCGCGGCCAGCCACGCCGCCCACAATGTCGTGACGATCGGGAGGCCGAACAGGACCATCACCATCGGAACAGATTTGTGCGACAAGAGCGTTGTGACGAGCCCGCCGATGACAATGATCGCCAGCACGATCCACCGATCGCGCCGTGGCGCTCGGCTGGCAAAGAGCCACCAGACGATGATGGAGAGCGCCGCCAGAATCGGCCCGAAGACCATTGCCATGAACTGAACCATCGTGCCCTGGGCGATCCACCCCGGCACCGTCAGGGCAATCCACTGCGCGATTGCAATCAGAATTGCCGGCCACATTCGCAGCCGGATCGCGCCGGACGAATCCGCCGAGGGCGTGGGAGTCGAAGTCATCGAAACATCCTGGACAACAGAATCCGCCATGAATCACTCCAAAAGAAACTGAAACGAGCGCGCGGTCGAGCTTATCGCATTCTGGAATCTGCGGCAAACCGCCGTGATGGCGAGCGGGGGGTGTCAACCCCCTGAAGGATTGTCTCAAATGAAGACTGACAATGAAGGCTTCGCGCCTGGCGAGCTGCTGTTCGACGGAGCCCCTGAAGCACTGTCACACATGAAGTCCGACAATGAAGTGTTGCCCGAAGCCCGGCGGTCGGTTAGCATCGGCCAATGTTGATGGGACTATGCTGGTTCTGTCGATATGTGATTCAGTGCGTTGCGTTCATTTTTCATGAGGTGAACCGCATGCTGACGATTCTGGGAGCGCCCCAACGGGTGTGCCAGGGGATTTCGCGGCGCGAGCTGCTACAGGCGGGAGGGGCCGGCCTGTTGGGGGTCAGTCTCTCGAATGTCCTGAATGCCGAAGCGGTGAACCCGGCGACGGCCGGATCGGCGAAGTCGGTTCTGTTCCTCTATATCTACGGAGGCCCGAGCCAACTCGAGACGTTCGACATGAAGCCGGAGGCCCCCAGCGGCATCCGCGGGCCGTTCAAGCCCATCGACTCGCGAACTCCGGGGCTGATGATCTGCGAGCACCTGCCGCAACTGGCCGCGCGCTCCGATCAGTTCTCGATCGTGCGGACCCTCAACCATACGCACAACAACCATCACGCCTGCCACTGGATCAAAACCGGGCGTCCGTGGCACCTGCCGGAAACCGTCTTCAACGCCACGGCCCAGGATTGGCCGTCGATGGGGTCGATCGTCGAGTATTTGGCGCAGCATGCCCCTGGCGGAGCGCAACGGACTCTCTCGGATTATGTCTACCTGCCAGCGCCGCTCGGGCACCTGCAGGGCTATGATTACGCCGGTCAGTACGCCGGCTGGCTCGGGAAGGCGTACAACGCGCTGGCCACCAACTTTCGGCGGCGCGACAAGAGCGACAACCCCTATTTCCGCGACGTGACCGATGCGGAAATGGACCTGCAGATTCAGGGGCTCGACGCACAACCCGATGTCACCGTCGACCGACTCGACCGGCGGCGAACGCTGCTCGAACATTTCGACGACGGCCGGCGCCGTCTCGACGAAGTGTCGAGGGTGCAAACCTATTCCAAGCTGCAGCAGCGGGCGCTGGCCCTTTCGGCTTCGAGTCGACTGCGGACGGCCCTCGACGTCCGACTGGAACCGACGGCGATGCGCGATCGCTACGGCCGGCACCTGTTCGGGCAAGCCACCCTGCTCGGACGACGGATGATCGAAGCCGGGGCGCGGTTCGTCACGGTTCAATGGGAAGCCCCCGACGGCTACAGTTGGGATTCGCACATCCACAGCAACGACATTCAGAAGTATCTCTGCCCGGCGCTCGACCAGACGCTCTCGGCCTTGCTCGACGATCTGTCGCAGCGGCGGCTGCTCGACGAAACCCTGGTGATGCTCGTCAGCGAGATCGGTCGGACGCCGATCGCCACTCCGACCTGGGGCCGCGGCCACTGGTGTCATACGTTTCCCGCGCTGATCGCCGGCGGAGGGATCCGCGGCGGTGCGCTCTACGGGCGGACCGACAAAGACGCCGGCTACGTTGCCGACCGCCCGGTCAGTCCCGCCGATCTCGCGGCGACCGTGTTTCACGCGTTGGGGATCGACCACGAACTGCGGATTCCGGACCCCGAGGGACGCCCTGTGTCCCTCGTCGCCGAGGGAGGCCAGCCGCTGCTGGAATTGTTCGGCTGAGTGGCGCTCGTAGTTCGCATGTGAGGTCGATTGCTCGATTGAACTCACAACGGGTCCGCTTCATGGCGGGACGACGAATCGTATCTACCGCCCGATGGCCTTGCGCAGCAGATTGTGCGTGATCCGCTGGACCCGTTGGTCGGGACCGTGGGGGCGCGACCAGTGCGACCAGGGAAGGGTGTGTCCCGGCGGATCGCTGAGCCCTTGGGCCCAGAAGATCGTCGAGGCGTTGAAGACGTAGTTGCCTTTTGGCCCAGGATAGATCGTCGCCGTCCACTGCTGGGGGCGGACGCCGCCGACAAACGCCGTGCCGGCGGCAACAATCTCGAGGCCCGGCAAGTCGGTTGGCGGGTCGCCGTGATATTCCCAGCCGATGAGGCCCGGTATGCGCTCGCCCGATTTCATGTCTGTGCCGGCGAACATCCAATGTTCGGGCTTCGTGACGACCCAGTCGCCACCGCCGTTCACCGGTTCGATGTTGCGGGCGCCGATCAGGTAGCCTTCATCCGGGCCGCGCTCCGGAAAGGGGCCGTGCTCTTTCTCTCGCTCGACGGCGTACTTGTAGTCTCCCCCGTACGGCCCTCCCCGGAACATGATTCGCGCCGGGCGACCGTCGGCGCCCGACCGCAAAGGAGTGACCCAGCAGACCGCGTTTCCGGAAAGGAACAGAAGGTTCACGCCGGCGTCGCGCATTTTCACGACGCTGTCGTACTGCCGGCGATCCCAGTATTCGTCATGGCCGACGCTGATGAAGGCCTTGCATTTGAGCCCCCGATCGGGGCTCGTCATGTCGCTGTTCGAGACATACGTCACGTCGTAGCCGTTCTGCTCAAGAAAGTAGCTCAGCGGAAACTCGAAGGGGAGATATTCCCCCGAGCCAATCGAAAGCGGATCGTTGACGACACTGTTGAATTGGGCGTACCGGCCGTACGGGCGATCGAAGCTCACATCGGCCCACGGTCCCTGACCCCCTTTCGGATGCGTGTAGACCGAATAATTGCTCGGCCACTGGTTGTAGGCGTTCCACGTGTTGTCGGAACACTGGAACAGGATGTCGGCCGGACGATCGTCTCTCACGATGAAAATCACGTAGCTCTGCCACGCCGGGGTGTTCGCATCGGGGGGCAGAGTGCTGAGGCGACCGAGATAAACGCCGCTGGGCCAGTCGGCGGGAATGACGAGTGTCGTCGCCGGCTTCCATCGGCACTCGTGCAGGTTCTTGGAGCCGATTGTGGGATCGGGTTGCGCCGTTCCTTCGAACGGGCCCAGCGTCTTCATCAGGCGGGCTCCGCGACCGCCGTAGTATCCGGTGCGGAAGATTTCGATCTGAAACTTTGCCGCGGGCCTGGTCGAAACCATGAAGGAGAGGCTTTCCCCGGCCTCCACGCTTTGCCGCGAGCAATAGCCTTCGACGTATGAGGCGCGGACGCTGCTCTCGTTCTGGAGCGCGACTCGCGTGAGCTGCCAGTCGCGGGCACCGGGCTTGGCGTTTTCGAGGCGAATCAGGTCGGGATTGGGATCGGCGGCTGTCAGCAAGCCTGGCAGGATCAGCAAGCCGGCGGTCAGCACTGACGAAACGCAACGCAACAGTGGCAGCCGCATGAGAATCTCCGCGGGACCGTGGAATTTGAAGCTCGGAGGCCGCAGCATCGTTGACGTGTCGATCGATTGCAAGGGACTCATTTCAGCGTCGAAGGCAGCGTCGGCAGCGGGGTTTTAGCGCTGAGGCGAACTTCGCTCATTCGACGATCCACGAGATGGTTTGCGTGTGCTGGAGTTCGTTCGAACTGACCTGCGTTCGTTCAGGATGAACGGTGGTCGACCATCGCGTCTCACCGAAGTTGGCTCGAATGGGGGGATCGCCATTTGTTTCTGGATGGCCATGCATCATCAGATACAGGCTACATTCGAAGAATTCGAACGCCGATTCCACCTGAAGCGTCCCTCCGCTCGATTGGACAGGCATAACGTTTGCGAAAGGCTAACTGAGGGAATCTCCAGGTAACGGCATTCCCGGCGCTCTGGGGCAATCGAACACAGGGCGCCGATCGATCAATGATTCGAAGGAGTCTGGTGCTATGAAACTGCCATCGTGGAAGAAGATCGTGGTTATGTTTTGTCTGACGTCGGGGCTCATGCCGGCGGACGCTCTCCTTTCACGAGTGTCGTTGATGCACGGAGCTCCAACGGGAGCGACCGCAAACGCTGCCGATGACGGTCCGCCTGGTGCGGGTCAGGGAGAGAAAAAGCAGAAAAAAGAGAAGCCGCCCGGTGGCGGAAATCGCGGAGGGGAAGGCAAGCCCGGTTCCGCGGGTCCAGCGGGTGGGAACGGGCCTCCGGCAGTTCACAAGGACAAAGGCCCGCGGAATGACAAACCAGCGCCGAGGCCGGGTGTCGCGACTCCTCCCGC
>JAGVKR010000075.1 GCA_020050375.1 Planctomycetales bacterium | reverse complement strand
TCCTGAATCCTGAATCCTGAATCCTGAATCCTGAATCCTGAATCCTGAATCCTGAATCCTGAATCCTGAATCCTGAATCCTGAATCCTGAATCCTGAATGCCGAATCCCGAATGCTGAATCCTGTCTTCTCCGCTACACTGTTCGGCAACCGTCGTGGCAGCAGCCGCTGAAGCCGCATCACCCTGCGGAAGCCGCGAGGCGGAACAGTGCTACACGCGATCGATCGACCGTCATTACCGACGTCGCATCGATCGCCACTCCTGCTGCCACGGAGAGGCTGCCATGAAACTCCTGTCGACTCTGCTGCGGCGCTTCATCCGGAATGGAACGCTGCGTGTCTACGACGCCGCCGGTCAACTGCACACGTTTGCCGGCACGCCGGCGGAACCGGCGGTGACGATCCGCCTGCACAACAAGTCGCTCTACACGAAGCTCTTCTTCAATCCCGAACTGTATGTCGGCGAAGCCTACATGGATGGCGAGCTGACGTTCGAGGAGGGCTCGACTTGCTACGACTTCCTCGAGCTCTTTTCCAACAATCGGACCGGGCTGGGGGCCCATCCGGTCCAGGGTTTTCTACGCCATGCCTGGCGCTCGCTGCGTCGCTTTCACCAGAACAACCCCGTTGGCCAGGCGCTGAAAAACGCCTCGCATCATTACGACTTGTCGGACGATTTCTATCGCCTCTTTCTCGATGAGGACATGCAGTACACGTGCGCTTACTATCGCACGCCCGAGGACACGCTCGAAGAAGCCCAGCTCAACAAGAAGCGCCACGTTTGCGCCAAGCTGAAAATCGAAGACGGCATGAAGATCGCCGAGCTCGGCTGCGGCTGGGGAGGGTTGGCGCTCTATCTGGCGCAGGTCGCCGACGTCGAAGTGACCGCCGTCAACCTGTCGATCGAGCAAATTCGGGTCGCCCGCACGCGGGCCGCGAAGTTGGGCCTCGAGGATCGCGTTCATTTCGAGCACATGGACTACCGCCAGCTCCAAGGGAGCTACGACCGGGTCGTGTCGGTGGGGATGCTCGAGCACGTGGGCCTGCGGCATTATGACGAGTTCTTCGCCAAGTTCCGCAGCCTGCTCAAGGAGGATGGGATCGGCTTCGTGCACAGCATCGGACGAAACGCGCCCCCCGGTTCGGCCAGCCCGTTTTTGCGCAAATACATTTTTCCGGGGGGCTACGCACCCTCGCTTTCGGAAATCTTCGCCCCCGCCGAACGTCAGCGAATCTGGATCGCCGATTGCGAGATCCTGCGGCTGCACTATTTCTACACGCTCCGCGACTGGCGGGCGCGGTTCATGGCGAACTGGGCGAAGGCCGCTGCGATCTACGACGAACGGACCTGCCGGATGTTTGAGTTCTATCTGATCTCGGCGCAGTTCGCCTTCCTGACCGGCTCGGAAATGGTCTTCCACCTGGTGCTGGCGAACAAACGGGACGCCGTCCCCATCGTGCGCGACTACATGGTCGACGACGAACGCGCGGCGGCCGCTGCACAACTTTCCCCCCCTTAGCAAGGGGGGGGCAGAGGGGGGTAGCGCTGCAGAGAGAAGTCAATTGTTCGGCAAAGGCTTCCCGCTTTTGACGCGGCATCGCCATCCGAGGAGACCTTCGGTCGGCTCGATGTGGCGCGGTCGGAAGACCGGCCACAACGTGCGGCGGGGGCGTGCCGCGCGGACGACCGGCCTCACCGCAGTCCCTCCTCACGCTTCGGGTTAAGATCGCTCCATCACAACCCGAAGCGTCAGCGAGGGACCACGCCGACTTTCCGCTTTCCCCCCGAGCCCGGCGAACCACGTCGACCTACCCCGGTCCCTATCCACCCAGTCACCTATTCCCCTAACTCCTTTTTACGATCACGCTCATTTTATCTCTTGACGTCGCACGCGATGCCGATATTATATGAGCATGTTCATAATACAGACGCGAACCTCCGCAGACCGGGACTTTCCGCCATGCGCGTGACCGCTGAAGCCAAGGAATCAACGCGCCGCGCCATTCTCGACGCCGCGCAGACGCTGTTTCGGACCGCCGGCTTTGAAGCGACGACCACCCGCGACGTCGTCAAAGCGGCCGGAATCGCCACCGGAACTTTGTTCAACTATTTTTCGACGAAGGAAGCAATCGTCATCGCCCTGGTCGTCGAATCACAGGCGCTCAAGCCACTTCGCACGGCCGATGCGCGGCCCGCATCGCTGGAAGAAGCCTTGTTCTCTCTGGTCGCGGCCGAGTTAAGGCAGCTCAAGCCGCATCGCACGTATCTGATGCCGATCCTTGAATCGACCCTCTCGCCGCTCGCCGAAGCGCGGGGCGACGATTCGGGGCAGGCGCTGCGGAGCGATCATCTCGCACGGGTCGTCGAGCTGGCGCGGCAATACGAGCTCGAGGCCGCGCTGACCCCCGTCGCGCTCCAGATATATTGGACGCTGTATCTGGGGGTTCTCGCGTTCTGGACGAACGACCGCTCGCCGAAACAGGTAGAGACGCTAGCGCTGCTCGACCAGTCGCTGTCGATGTTCGCCAATTGGCTGGGCAGCCATGAACCCGATTGAATGAAATCAAAATTCGTCCACGCCTCACACGAGAGGAGACTCGCCATGTCACTGACCGTTGCCGAATTGCTGCAGGCCCTGCCGCAGGTCGATGAAGAAACCACGGCCCCGCCAAACGGGCTCACTGTGCCGAACGGGCTCGCCGCGCCGCAGGAGCCTTCGCTCCGCCCCGTTCCGGTCGGGCGCTGGCAGCGGATGACACTCCTGGGCTCGTTGCAGGCGAAAATCGCCGCCGCGTATCTCTTCTACTGGATCCGCGGATGGTTCAAGTCGGCCGATGAGAACAGCCGCCTCCTGGCCGAGACGCACTGGCGGACGGCCGTCCACGTCCTGAATTCGATGGGCTATCTCCGCGGCGCCGTGATGAAGGCGGGCCAGACGCTGGCCAACTTTCCCGACATCGCCCCGCGGGAATTCGTGGAGACGCTGGAAAAACTGCACTTCGACGCGCCGCCGATGCACTGGTCGCTGCTCCGCGAGATGGTGCACAACGAGCTGGGGGACGACCCGGAGAACCTCTTCGCCGAGTTCGACCCGACGGCCTTTGCTGCCGCATCGCTGGGACAGGTCCATCTGGCCCGGCTGAAGACGGGGGAAGTCGTCGCGGTGAAGATCCAGTACCCCGCCATCGCGCAGTCGATCGCCAACGACTTCCGCAATCTGGTCCTCTTCCTGTTGCCCAACCGCCTCGGGCGGGACTGGCTGAATTTGAAGGATCAGTTCGACGATTTTCGATTGCGGCTCGAACAGGAAACCGACTACGACCTCGAAGCGAGGAACCTCGAAAAAGCCCGCGCCCTGTTCCGCGACGAAGAGGGGATCATCGTGCCGCGCGTCTATCGGCAGTATTCCACGGCACGTGTCCTGACGATGGACCTTCTCGAAGGGGTGCACATGGACGAGTACCTCGCCCGGAATCCGTCGCAGGCCGAGCGGAACGAGGTGGGGATCAAAATGGTCCGGGCCTCGTACCGGCTGATGTACGCCGGCCGCATGCTCTACAACGACTACCACCCCGGCAATTTTCTGTTTCTCGACGACGGCCGGCTGGGCCTGATCGACTTTGGCTACATCATGCCGCTGGACGACGAGCTGTGGGAACTGTTTCGGATGATCGATCGTCCGCTGACGACCGGACGGGCCGACGATCGTCTCGCCGCGCTCAAAACCTGGTCGGGCCTCGGCGAGGAATCGTCGGACCAGTTGCGTTTGTATTCGGAATTTGGGGAATGGCAATGGAGAGCGCGGGCCGAAGGGGGCGTGTTCGACTTCGGCGACGAAGCCGACTTCCGCCGCGGCGTCGACATCTTCACCCAGATGCTCCGCAAGCGCTATTCGCGCGGGCACCGCACGACGCTGACAATCACGCGCGGCAACTTCGGCTGGCGCTCGCTCCTTTATCGTCTCGGAGCCCGATTCGACATCCGCCCCCTCGCCGAAGCGGAAATCGCCGCGACCGGCTGGGATCGGAGCAGCTACGCGCGGCCGGGCGGCAAGGCATGAGTGAGGGATCAGGGGTCAGACAATTCCCTTGGTTGCCAAGTTCTGCCTGGCGACCCGCCTTGTCGAAGCTCCGCTTCGCGCATCGATCGCACGCGTGATTCCCCGCATCCGACGCGGCACGCGCAGCGGAGCTGCGAACGAGGCGTGTCCAAGCGGAGCTTGGGCACGAGGAAAGCGAAGAATGAGCCACTCCTCCATCGGCATCGCACCCAGCGACTTGTAAAACCGGATTGCTGTTTCATTCCAATTCAGCACCGACCATTCCATGCGACCGCAGCGGCGTTCGACGGCCAGGCGGGCGACGGCGAGCAGCAGCGCCTTGCCATGTCCCTTGCCGCGATACGCCGGCTTCACAAACAGATCTTCGAGGTAGATGCCAGGCTTGCCGACGAACGTGGAATAGTTGTGAAAGAACAAGGCGAAGCCCACCACCTCGCCGGCCTCCTCCGCCAGCAGGACCTCGGCATACGGCCGCGGTCCAAACAGATCCTCGCGCAACCGGCGTTCGTCGAGAACGACCGTCTGCAAAAGTTTTTCGTATTCGGCGAGGTCGCGGATCAATTGGCCGATGACTGCGACGTCTTCAATGGTGGCGGGTCGAATCACGGCGGAACAATCTCCTCTCCGTTGCGAACGTCTCAAGCGGGATTCGTGCGCCGACTTGTCGACCTCGTCTCCGAGATCAACGGCATAGTCACCGCGGAGGCGTGTCGCAACATCCCCAGCGAGATGAGCGTGCGAACCAAGTGCACAGAGATCAACGTCCAACGGCTCGACGCCCAACGCTTTCGCGGAGCGCGTGAGACGATCGGCGTTGCTGATTTTGCACACGCCGACATGGAGGTCATTTCGGCTGACACGTTCCGGCGAAGCTGCTGCGTCGTCTCGACTTAACCGGTTTTCGGGCGAGAGGCTGGCGCGTCCAGCTTTGACCGGTCGGTCACCTGGTCGGGGAGTCTGATTCACCGATTTGAAAAGATCGCAATTGTCACGATCGCAGCCGTGAGAAGCGCTGAGGCGAAGCTAACGATCGCAAATTCTCTGACTTGGCGTTTGACACGCATTTCGCGATTTCTTTTTGCCGGCTCATTCGCCAATGACGAGTCCATCCGCTCGATCGCCAAGCCGGTTATAGATGCCGAGAGTCGCCACCCCGACGGGCGACCAGTCAATCGTATCGCTGATAAATCTCACGCTACCATCACCCAGGAGAAAATTCGCTCCTTTGCTGTGCAGGCTGCTGAACGCGACATCCGGGCGATCGACTTCGGTGCCCGAAGCGCCGTCATTCATTCGGAATGCCGTGAGTCCTCGTACGGCGGGCTGCTTCACAGCCTCGGCCTCTTGAGACGTTCCACCCCACAGGGCCGCACGTCGACCATTTGTCGACGCACGTTCGCCCACTAAGAAGGTCGTGCTGAGGCCGTCCGTCACATCACGAAATCGGACAACCGCATTGTCGACGATTACTCCGGTGTTCTCGACGTTCCCGCCTGAACCAGGGTAATTCGAGCGCGCGAGGAGTGTTGGGCGGTTTGGATGGAGCTTTGGAAATTCACGGTCGCTGTTCAACACTGAACCCGGATCACTAGGACAAGTGAAAACCGAAAGTGAATGTTGAAGGTAGAACATTGTCCGATTGTCATTCGCGTCTTGTCTTAGCGTCCGCTGACCAGGATCCAACCCCTCATACAAGGCTTTCTGATCGAGTAGTGGAAGCAGGGCCACAGACCAGGCAAAGCGATCTGGCGGAGACTGGTCCAACGCGGAGGCTGCGCTCCCAGCCGGGGAAGAGCTTGCTTTGATGAACACCCCGGTAGGAATCTCAGTGATCGATCCACCGATGGCCTGCAAGGGAAGGCTGTTGTGCAGCTCATGGTAGTTGTGAAGTGCGATGCCTAGCTGCTTCAGGTGTGATTTACATTCGACTCGCCGCGCCGCTTCGCGCGCCGCCTGCAATCCCGGAATAGCCAATGCCATAATGACTCCGAGAATCGCAGTCACAACGACCGTTTCGACAAGCGTGAACGCGCGGCGATAAGTTTTCATGGCAACGCCTCCTGGATCAAACGGCAGACAAGTAGAGCGTCACAGCAATTGCTGTGCCGCGCGATGGTGTCCGCGCAATTCAAAACCTACGATCCAGGTAGTGGCGGACCGGATGCCAATCAGGAGCAAGCAGATTTGGCTTGGAAAAGTGCCTGGGCTATCGGCCCTCAGGCAATCCGCAATCCCCTGGAGTCACAGCGCGAATAACATCTCGCTCGAAGTCGCTGCATTCGTCATTGGTCGACGCGCAGTCAATATGAGCCCCAGAGTTCCGACGATCACATCCGCATCAACGATCTAGCCGCCCTGTCCCTCGGTCGTGAGCATCGGTGTGTCGTTGAGCGCATATCCTTCACTTCCCCTTCGGCAGCCAGCGGGGGTGATCGGCGCCGAGGTCGTCGCGGCCGTGTGTGATCTCACGCTGGTTTTTGCCGTCGGAATCCATCACCCAGATGCCAGGTGCGCCCCCGGTTTTGGCGCGGCAGAAGACGATCTGCTTTCCGTCAGGGGACTCACTGCCGCGGAAATCCCACACCGGGGGGTTGCTCTGTGTGAGAGCGGTGATCCGTCCGTCGCGCGGGTCGAGGCGGCAGATTTCGGTCCCGCCGCGGGCCAGCTCGGGCTTGAAGTCGCGGTTGAAGTGGTCGACGTCGGGACGCTTCGGCTGATGTTCCCAGGGGACTTTGGAATTCGGCAGACGGCGCGGGAAGAGGACGCAGCCATCGTGCGTCCATTGGGGAATGTTCGATCCGCCGCCGCGGGTTTTCGGATCGCCGTACGTCGCGCCGAACCACATCGCGCCGCCCGTGGTGAGGACGCGGTGCTCACTGCCGTCGGCGCGGCCGATGCACACATCGGCCCAGTCGTGGGCCGGTTCCTCTTTCGGCAGGCAGTCCATGTAGACGACCCACTGACCGTCGGGGGACCAGTTCGTGCCGAAGTAGAGATGGTCGGGCTTTCCGGCGAGGCGGACCCGGTTCGTGCCGTCGGCATCACTCGTCCAGACCTGGTATCCTTCGGGCCCGGCGATGTGGAAAGCAACACGCTTCCCGTCGGGGCTGAGGCTGAAACCGTAGGGGAGCCCCTCCCCCGCGCGGGTGAACTCGCGGGGATCGCTGCCGTCGAGGCGGACGCTGTAGATCTGGCCAACTCTGTTCTTAACGACCTGCACGAGAATCCGCTCGTCGGCGATCAGCAATGCCGGCGTGACAAACGGCGCCATGCGGTCTTTGGTGCAAAGCTCATCGAGCGCGCCGCTGGCGAGGTCGTGGGACCAGAGGTGCGTCGGTGTTTGCGTGTAGTATTCGTCGAACGGCTTCCCCGGCCCGTCGCGACGCGGCTCCATGCTGAGGAAGATGACCCGCTTGCCGTCACTGAACATCGGCCCTGGCTGCCAAGTCGCCTGGCCGGGGACGTTGAAATCGAAATACTTCAGCCCTTGTCCATCGGCGTTCACGATCGCCGTCTTTCCCTGTGATGTGAAGAACAACCGCGCGGCGGGGACCTTCGTCGGCCCAGCGGCCGAGGTCGTCATTGCCAGCGGGAGCAGCAGGAGCGCTCCAAGAATCGTTGTTGCCGTGCGGTGGAGTTGGAACTGCATGGGGGAATGCTCCAAAAGAACGGAGGGGGTCAGGAGGGCGAGCTCAGGAATTTGGGTGGCAGTGGGAGAATGAGTGCGCAAAAAAAACCGCGGCTTCCAGGAACGAATCCTGAAGAAGCCGCGGTTTATGAATGATTCCGGCGATAACCTACTTTCGCGCTGGTGGGCACTATCATCGGCCCTGGGAGCTTAACTGTCGTGTTCGGAATGGGAACGAGTGTGACCTCCCGGGTATAGTCACCGGAAAAACACGAGTGCGCAAATCAGCGTGAGCCAACCGCACTCACTCGTGGGTATTACAAATGGCAGGGCAAGAGTGTACCTCAATCTCACAAACTCTTAAAAACATGACGCGCTCACATTGGTATTACATAGTTCTCGGTGCATAACACAGAGAACCAAAGATCAATGTGGTCAAGCGTTCGTCCGTTAGTACTGGTCAACTGAAGCGATTACTCGCCGTACATCGCCAGCCTATCAACCTGGTGGTCTTCCAGGGGACTCTCGGACTTGCGTCCAACGAAACCTAATCTTGGGACTGGCTTCGTGCTTATATGCTTTCAGCACTTATCCGTACCGTACGTAGCTACCCTGCGATGCCTCGAGCGAGACAACAGGAACACCAGAGGTACGTCCCTCCAAATCCTCTCGTACTAAAGAGAAAATCCCTCAAGTTTCGTCCGCCCACAGCAGATAGGGACCAACCTGTCTCACGACGGTTTAAACCCAGCTCACGTACCACTTTAATCGGCGAACAGCCGAACCCTTGGGAGCTTCTTCACCCCCAGGATGTGATGAGCCGACATCGAGGTGCCAAACCGCTTCGCCGCTATGGACGCTCGGAAGCGATAAGCCTGTTA
>JAGVKR010000565.1 GCA_020050375.1 Planctomycetales bacterium | reverse complement strand
GTGTGTTTCGTGTATTCCGTGGTCCTAAGTGGTTGTCTCGGTTGCGGCTGAGCATTGCGAGGCCGCGCCGCCTCTTTCGGGTCTTTCGTGGGTCCCTCTCTTTCCCTCGAATTTTCCCGGCAGGCAGGACGAGAAGCCGAGGAGGATTTGAAGCGCGAGCGGGCCGGACGCGACCATTCCGGTTCGGCTGCCTGCGAATCGAAACGTTCAGGAGTTCCGGGAATTCAAAAATGTGTGCAGTTGCACATTTTTGAATCTGGAAACGCGCGGAGCGCTCATTTCCCGGACGCTTCGTCCAATTGGGCTGCTTCCGGCGCTTCAACGACGGCGGGTGCCGCTTCGGCCGATCGCTTCCGAGGCCGACCGCGCGTCCGCGTGGTAACGCTTCCGGTCAGGTCATCGATCGCCTTTTCGATCTCCGAAAGGTCGACCGAAGAGCCTCCGTACTCGATGCTCATGCGGGCGCGGTGTTTTCGTTTGGCGTCCATTAGCTCCGAGGCCTCCATCATCTCCTGAACGAGGTCCTTCATCTTCGTTTTCGGAGGCGGAGGTGGAACGGGAGGACGCTCGGTATAGCCGCGCTTCTGCCCCAATGTTCGCAAAGCGAAGCGGACGGCCCACGGTTCGCCTTCGAGAACCGATCGCGTCAGAGCCGCTTCAGCGATATCAATCAGCCGACCGGGATAATGCGCAAGCGTTTCCGCGACCTCCGACGATTTTTCCGAACGCTGGTAAATCGTGTTCGGATGGCAGCCGAGCTTTTCGGCGGCGAGATACACCTTTCCAAATGTCTCTTTGAGGGCGGCGATGATCTGTTCGTCGGTGTACTGTTCGTGATTCATGAGCCAACTCCGGAGTGAAAGGGCGCCTCGACGGCGATGCTTGGTCCGATTGCCTATAGTATACATAAAAACACTAATTCGTGCAAGTGGTGCCGTGCGATCCGTTATCCTAAACCTCGAACGACTGCCCGCGCTGCGGCAGGATCGGGTCTTCGTCGCAATAGTCCTTGAGCACACCGGCCAGGGCCTGCGAGGCCTCGGGCTCGCCGTGGACGAGGAACGCCTGGCCGACGCCCGTTTTGCTGGCCAGATGCTCGAACCACCACTTGAAATCGTTGACGTCGGCGTGGGCCGAGAGCCCTTCGAGGACTTCAACCGTCGCCCGCAGCGGATATTCGCGGTCGTAGATCTTCACGAACGGCTGCCGCTCTTTGATTCGGCGACCGAGCGTGTACTGCGCCTGAAAGCCGATGATCACGATCGTGTTGTTGGCGTCGTCGATCGTGTGCTTGAGATGGTGCAGCACGCGGCCGCTTTCGCAAATCCCGCTGGCGGCGATCACCACGAAGGGACCTTCGCGGCGATTGAGCTCCATGCTCTCCTGCTGCCGGGCGATGTATGTCAGCCCGGGGAAAGCGAAGGCGTCGGTGTCGCTGAGCAACGTCTTCTGAACTTCTTCGTCAAAGACGTGGCCGTGCCGACAGAAGACCTGCGTCAGACGGTTCGAGAGCGGGCTGTCGACAAACACCGGGACCGGCGGCAGTTCACCGGCGTTCGTCAGCTCGTTCAGAAAGTAGACCAACTGCTGCGTCCGCCCGAGGCTGAAGGCGGGAATGATCACCTTGCCTCGTCCGGCGACGGCGCGCCGAATGATTCGCAGCAGATCGTGCTTGATGTTGCTCGCCGGCGGATGCACACGATTGCCGTAAGTCGATTCCGTGATCAGGACGTCGCAGCCGTTGACCAGTTCCGGATCGCGCAAGAGGGGCAGCTCGCGGCGCCCGAGATCGCCGGTGAACACCAGCCGCCGAATCTCTCCTTTCTCGCGAAACTCCAGCTCGCAGATGGCCGAACCGAGAATGTGCCCCGCGTCGCGAAAGCGGACCCTGAGGTCGGGAAAAAGCTGGTGCCAATTCTGATACGCACACGGCTCGAACTGTCGCACGATTCCGCGAACATCGCGCTCGGTATAAAGCGGTTCGATGCGCGGCTCGCCCGCGACACGGCGCTTGTTCAGGTGCTTCGCGTCTTCTTCCTGAATGTGGACGCTGTCATCGAGCATGATGTCGGCGACGTCGGCGGTCGGGTCGGTGCAGTAGACCGGCCCGCGAAATCTGTCGCGGTAGAGACCGGGCAGGTTGCCGCAGTGATCGATGTGCGCGTGCGAGAGTATTACCGCGTCGAGCTTTGCCGGCGGGTGGAGGAACTTTTCGTTCTTGCGGCGGGACTCGGCCCGGTGCCCCTGAAACAAGCCGCAGTCGAGCAGGATTCGAAGGGGTCCGCATTCGATCAGATGCTGGCTGCCCGTCACCTCTCCTGCCGCACCGCAGAACGTGATTTTCATGCAAACTACCTCGGATTGACCATTTCGTCCTGATTTCATATTAGCCGGTGCCGGCACGAATGGGGACACAGCCCAGACTGTGCGGCGACAGGAAATTCACTAATATAAAATCGCAAGTCGATATTGAATATACAGTTACAACAAAACATGTTGACTCAAGTCCAAACGTAGTTGTAGAATTGAACAAGTGATAATGCGGATGCCAAACCGGCATCGCCTTCATCAACATGCTCGCAACTCCGCTGTTGAGCGATCGGTTTTGGCAAGAAGTTGGCTTTTCCGAAGGCCAATCTGAAAGGATAGACAATTCAAGGGAGATAGTTAAATGGTCGCAGTCGTTGGGAAACCGGAAGCGCTTCGCGATATGTTCGCAGCCCTCACCGAGCACACTTTCCAGGTCGATCTCGGCATCGCCGACACCCGACTGACCGACTATCTCACCGATCTGCTCCTGCGATTCAGCCGAAGCGATACCCTCTACCGTTTCCGGAGCGTCATCGGGCGCCGGCTGGAAGATGTGGCGGGAATGATGTTCGAGGCCGAACAGCGCCAGGGAAAACCCCGTCGCGAAATCCATCGCCACATCGGCGACTTCGCGCTGTTCTGGACCGGCGTCTATCCCGAGGCGCTGTCGCGACTGCAATCGCCCGATTCGCGCGACCATTTGGTCGATTACCTCGAACAGGGAAAGCGCTCGTACCTGATCGCCAGCCGCTTCGAGGGGGAACCCTACCAGGAAGAGGCTCCACTGCTCCGCCGCCTGAGCGAAGAGTTCGAGTTGTGCAGTGTCGGTCTTAACCACGTCCGTAAAGAGTGGGAGAAGCCGCTGGCGGAACTGGCGAATTGACCGCTCGATGCCTTAACCCGTGCATGGCCAAAGCAGGGTGCCACGGCCAGCGACCGGCGGGAGTCGGCCGTGCGAACGGTGTGTTGAGGTCCCTTACACGAGAACG
>JAGVKR010000479.1 GCA_020050375.1 Planctomycetales bacterium | reverse complement strand
GGCCCCGCGGGCACGGGCCATGATCTCGCTGTTCATGCATGGCGGGCCCAGCCACGTCGATTTGTTCGACCCCAAGCCCGAGCTGACGAAGCACAACGGCGAAGAATACGCGGGCGAGGTTGTCTACAGCTTCGTCAATCGCGCCAGCAAGAAGCTGCTCGGCACTCCCTGGAAGTTCGAGAAGCGCGGCGCCTGCGGAACCGAAGTCTCGGAACTGCTGCCGCACATTTCCGGGATCGTCGACGACATCGCTTTGATCCGTTCGGCCCACACCGGCCACAACGGGCACGAAGTCTCGATCCGCTTCATGCACTCCGGGCGCGCCGCCGTCACCGGCCGCCCCACGCTCGGTTCGTGGCTGACGTATGGCCTGGGTTCCGAAAGCCAGGACCTGCCCGCTTATGTGGTGCTGAGCGATCCCGGCGGAAACCCGGTCGACGGGATCAACAACTGGTCGAACGGCTGGCTGCCGTCGATTTATCAGGGAACGGTCATCCGTCCCAAGGAGCCGCGGATCCTCAATCTCGATCCGCCAGCGCATTTGAAGGGAGATTTGCAACGGCAGAACCTCGATTTGTTGCAGGCCCTCAATCGGCGGCACCTGGCGCGGAACCCCGGTGAATCCGACCTCGAAGCCCGCATCGCCAGTTACGAGCTGGCCGCTCGAATGCAGTCGGCCGCCCGTGAAGCGCTCGACATTACGGGCGAAACCGAAGCGACACTCAAGATGTACGGCATCGATCAACCGGCAACCCAGGAATACGGCACACGGTGCCTGATCGCCCGCCGATTGATCGAGCGCGGCGTGCGGTTCGTCCAGATCTTTCTGGGCGGGCAGCCGTGGGACAATCACAGCAGCATTCGGACGACGCTTCCGGCGATTTGTCAGCGAACCGATCAGCCGTCGGCGGCGCTGGTTCTCGATCTCAAGAACCGCGGTTTGCTCGAAACGACGCTCGTCCATTGGGGAGGCGAGATCGGACGGCTCCCTGTCACCGAGGGGGACCCTGCCAGCGGCGGACGCGACCACAACGGTCAGGGGTTCAGCATGTGGCTGGCCGGCGGCGGGATCAAAGGGGGAACCGTCTACGGTGCGACCGACGAGTTCGGACACAAAGCGGTGACCGACGTCTTCACCCCCAACGACTATCAGGCGACTGTCTTGCACCTGTTCGGGCTCGACGCTCAGAAGCTCGTGTTCCACCACAACGGGCAGGAACAGAAGCTGACCGAGGGACGCGGAAAAGTCGTGCAACCGCTTCTTGCGTGACGCACAGTCCCCAACGCCGCTGAGCGGCCTGATCGGAAACGACACCCCAGACTCCCAGTGTTGCTGCGCGCCTCGTTCGGTCGCAGCGTGCCCGGCGTATCAAGACAGGTGACGCGCGTGTCGTCTGAACACAAGTCTTTTTACAATAATGGCTTGCGATTTTTTATTGCACTTTTTTCGTCCAACGATCCCCATTGACTTTGCGGCTTAGGTGGCATTTGCTGTCAAGACAGGTGCCGGATTTGCCGATTGAATGGAAAAGTCAAAGTGTTCCGTTCGGAACGATCAGAGGGGATTTAACGATGAAACGAATGCGAACCACGCATCCACGGGCGTCCAGTGGCAAAGTCCATGTGATGCTGGGTCTGGTGCTCACCACGACGAGCGTCGTCGGCTTGATCGTCGCCGGATGTGCGACCCCCAGGCTGCGTGAGTCCGTGGAAGAATCGCAAATGGTCGATCATCCGCGGGAATTGCAGAAAGTCAGCATCCCGCCGTATCGGGTGGAGCCGCCGGATATCATTTCGATCGAGCTGGTGAACAACATTCGTCCTGCCGACGACGCCTTGCGCGTTGGAGACGAGCTCGTGATTCGCGCCACGAACCTGCTCCCAATCGATCCGATGGGGGATCCGATCCTCAACGAATTCAAGATGATCAACGGCGCATACCGCCTTCAGGCGGACGGCACGGTCGATCTGGGCCCCGAATACGGCTCGGTCTCTCTCGAAGGGTTGACCATGGCGCAGGCCAAAGAGGCGATCAATGAATACCTGCGCAGCGAGAAGGTCGTGCTGGTTGATCCCAAGGTGGCGGTCAATATGCCGAACGTGAACGGGAAACAACTCGTGACCGGCGAGCATTTGATCCGGCCCGACGGAACGGTTCAACTCGGTGTCTACGGCAACGTCTACGTGGCTGGAATGACGCTCGACGAAGTCAAACAGTCGGTCGAGACGCAACTCTCACGGTTCATTCACGATCCCGAAGTGGTCGTGGACGTGCTCGCTTACAACAGCAAAAAGGTTTACGTGATCACCGACGGCGGTGGAAACGGCGAGACGGTTGTGTCGCTCCCTTTCACCGGGAACGAAACGGTCCTCGACGCAATTGCACAGATTCAGGGACTGTCGGAAGTCTCGTCCAAGCGAATGTGGGTCGCCCGCCCGGCGCCCAACGGCGCCGAGGTCGCTCAGAACATGCTGATCGACTACCGGGCTGTCACCGAGGACTCGGTGACGACGACGAACTACCAGTTGCTGCCCGGCGATCGCATTTACATCCAGGCCGATGGGATGATCGCGGCGGACAACTTCATCGCCAAGGTCACCACGCCGTTCCAGCGAATCTTTGGTGTCACTCTGCTGGGTTATTCGACGATCGGAAGACTGCAGCAGTCGCCTTCGGGGCTCGGTGGAGCCGGGGGCGGGGGCGGTGGCGGCGGGTTCTTCTAGTGAGCCGCACGAGACGATTTCGCCCAGTGAGATTGCTTGAAATCGGGTTGCTTGCGGGATCGAGCCGATATTACAATAGAGGTGCTTGAAACAGTGCTGAACATCGAGTTCGATCAGGGGAGAGATGTCATGCGAACCGCGAGAATCGTTGTCTGTGGAATGGCAGGAACGGTGCTGCTGACCGGGTCGACACTTTTCGCGCAGGCTCCCGCTGGAACTCAGGGAGCGGCACCGGCTCGGCGCCCCTCCACGATCGGGGGGGGCACCGGCGCCCGCTGGATGCAGGCTCCGGCCGGTCCTACGCGGATTTCTCCCTCGTTGGGCAGTTCCGTCAGCGGTGGGATTGGCTTGCCTGGGGGGGGTGGCGGACCGCAGCGTCGGCTCCGGCGAAATCAGACGCCGACCCTCAGTCCGTATTTGAGGATGGACCCTGCGTTCAACGCTTCGTTCGAGGGACAGTATCTGACGAATATCCTCCCGCAGCAGGAATTCAATCGCACGCAGCAGCAAACGCAGCAGGCGTTCAACAGAGTGCAGGGAGAAATCGGGCAACAACAGTTGGATATTCAATCGGGCCTGAGCACGACGGGCCACAAGACAACGTTTATGAATCTCGGCTCATACTATCCCGGCGGCCAATAGGCGGTCGACGCGACCTACGACAGACGCGACTGCGGAATCATCCGGTCGCCGACTTCAGAGTTTGCCATGGAGGGCAAAGTGTTGAACTCATCGATGCTACGCGCTTGTGCGCTGCTGACGACGGCGAGTGTGATGTGCAGTGCGGCCGTCTCGCAGGCGGGATTGTTCGACCGCTTCAAAGCCAAGCCCCGGCGAACGACAACCGTCGCTTCCGCATCCACGGAGACGATGCGACGCGGTCAATCGCCTGTCGCGGAGCCGGGCGCCGTCTGGCAGCAACCGGCCGGCGCCGGAGTGAGCACTCCCTGGTACAGCGATCCCTCTCAATCCGGCGCATCGTATGGGAACGGGGAATGCTGCATGTGCGGTCCCGAAGACAGATGCTCGCCGTACACCAAGAAGTTTCGCAAGAAATGTGACCAGACGTACTATCCCCCGGTTCCGCCCTATTGTTTCCCGTGTTACGGATACAATCCCACGTGTTGGCGCCGCATGCAGGAATGCGCCATCTGCCCGCGTGAAGAACCGCTCCCGCCGCCGCTCCCCAGGACTCCGAAGGTGACGCCGCCGAAGGTCGAATCGACCCCGACTCCTCCGAAGCCGGTGGAACCCCCCGAACCGATGGATGACCCGTCGGCAATGCGCCTGCGGTCCAAAGGCTCGCGTGTGACCGCAACGCGCTCGCAACAAGCCACTCCCCCTTCGACCAGCCGTTCGCGTTGGACGAGCTACACCGACGCGCTCCCGGACGATAAAGATGACGAAATCCCTGAGACGCCGGCCGACACGCTCGAAGAGATGATCGAAGCCGACGACGATGCGCAGTTGGAAACTCCGGTCGACGGGACCGACGCCCTTTCGGACGAGCCGATGGCGGACGACGAACTTGAAGCCGCTGATGAAGAGTTGGAAGCCGTCGAACGCTAGAGCCGGTTCTTCGGGGCGCTGCTTGACGCATCGCCCCGCGCGGGACTAGCATCGCGGCATGGCCAACTCGAAGGCATCCTACCTCCGGAGCGGCGATCTGATCGCGCGCGACGCCAGTCGCCTCTTGATCGTCGATATGCAGGAAAAGCTCCTGCCGCTGATCGCCTCGGCCGATCGCGTGATTGCGAACTGCAGTCGCCTGATCGATGGGGCGAAGCTTTTCGGCGTGCCGGTGTTTGCGACCGAGCAATATCCCAAAGGGCTTGGGTCCACCGTTCATCCTCTGGTCGAGCGCCTGGTGGCGCCCCCTGCAAAGCTGCGGTTCAGTTGCGCCGAGGTCCTCGACTGGGGAACGGCTGCCGAGCAAACCGACCAGCGACATCAGATCGTCGTCGCGGGAATCGAAGCGCATGTGTGCGTCTTGCAGACCGTGATCGACCTGTTGGCGGCCGGCTTTCAGGTGTTCGTCCCCGCCGACGCCGTCGCCAGCCGCGGCGATCTCGATCGGCAGTTCGCATTGGAGCGACTGACCGGTTGCGGAGCCACGATCGTGACAACCGAATCAGTCCTGTTCGAGTGGTGTGAAGTCTCAGGAACCCCCGAATTCAAGCAGATCAGTCAGTTGATCAAGAGCACGAAGATTGAGGATCGAGGATAGAAGATCGAGGATCGAGGGCCGACGCTCGAATGCCAGTCGATTGACCGACGCAACTCATCCCGCCATCGCCGAAGCTCTATTCTCGATTTCCTATCCACTATCCTCGACCTAACTCCGACGAGCACGAGCTATGTCCTCCCCGATCCCCTCACTGACTCCTCCCAAACGCATTCTGATGGGGCCTGGCCCGAGCGACACGGCGCCTCGCGTACTCGCAGCTCTCGGAGCGCCGACCGTCGGTCATCTCGACCCGTATTTTTTGCAGGTGATGACGGAAACGCAGTCCATGCTCCGCCAGGTGTTTCGGACGAAAAACGAGCTGACGCTGGCTGTCAGCGGCACAGGCTCGGCCGGAATGGAGACGTGTGTCGTCAACCTGATCGAGCCGGGCGATAAGATGGTCGTGTGCGTGAACGGCGTGTTCGGAGGTCGAATGGCCGACGTCGCCGGCCGCGCCGGCGCTCAGGTGACGACGATCGAGCGCCCGTTCGGCGAAGTGTTCTCTCCCGAGCAGATCGCCGAAGCCGTGGCGCGCGTGAAACCGAAGGTCCTCGGAATCGTCCACGCCGAAACGTCGACCGGCGCCCGGCAGCCGCTGGAAGAGATCTCGAAAATCGTCCACGATGCGGGCGCTTTGCTGCTGGCCGACACCGTCACGTCGCTGGGGGGGCTGCCTGTGGAAGTCGACGGCTGGCAGCTCGACGCGGTTTACAGCGGCACTCAGAAATGCCTGAGCTGCCCGCCGGGGCTGGCGCCTGTGACGTTCAGCCCGCGAGCTGTCGCAACGATCGAGGCCCGCAAGTCGAAAGTGGCGAGCTGGTATCTCGATATGACGATGGTCCGCAACTATTGGGGCCAGGATCGCGCGTATCATCACACGGCCCCGATCAACATGAATTACGCCCTGCGCGAGGCGCTGGCCCTCGTGCTCGAGGAGGGGCTTGAAAACCATCACGCCCGGCATAAGAAACATCATCTGGCGCTCAAAGCCGGCCTCACAGCGATCGGGGTGTCGTACGCCGTGGCCGAACCGTACCAGCTACCCATGCTCAATGCGGTCACGATTCCGGCCGGGGTCGACGATTTGAAGGTCCGCCAGCAGTTGCTGAACGAATTTGGCATCGAAATCGGCGGCGGGCTGGGACCGATGAAAGGCAAAACCTGGCGCATCGGCCTGATGGGTGAGACCTGCAACTCGCGGAACGTGCTGATTCTGTTGGCGGCTCTGGAACGCTGCCTCGGCGATCAGGGATACCGATGCGCGTCCGGTGCGGGCGTTGCCGCAGCAAACGAATTCTATCGCAGATCGTAAAGCGACGATTTCGTTCGCGTCGTCTAGCCCTTAAATAAGCGTAGCCTGTGCTGGTTTCGGCGTCGAATGGTCGAGGGAGCCGTGGTGCGCGGCGGTGGCGGCGACCGCGGTGCGGGTCGTGGGGTCGTGTCGCGTTGTGATCTGCGTGGATGAATCAATCCGATGCCGCCATACGCCGTGCCAACGGCACGAGCGGCGATTTCGTAAACAAAAAGTTCAATAGCCGTCTTGTCGCCCCGATCATGTTGCATTGGCATTGCATTCATGTTGTGGTCGCGTTGCCTTGGCCGGGCATGGGAAGGAGTCAAAACGACGTTCCGATTATGCGCTGGTGCTCAGCGTGAGGCGTCGGGCCTTGTGGAGCCGTCCACTGATATCGGGCCCTTGAGAAAACTGATACGAGTGAATCCAGCCCGAAGGGCGACGGTTTGCTTCTGATTGCGTGATCGCGCATGAACGGCTTTCTTGCTGGCGACCAGGGCACCGGAGAGCTACCATCATCGGCCGACCCAACCACCCCGAAATCACTGGTCCAGTTCACCCTTCGAAACCGTTTCCGACAAAGAAGGGCCGGTCACTATGAAGACAAGATTCACCCATGTGATCCTATCCCTCCTGGCTCTCACCCTCCTGCAGATGGCCTTCCGCGAACCGGACACGCTCCTGGCGGAAGGCGAAGACAAAGCTCTCGCGGAGGGACTTGTGGGACACTGGCCCTTGAACGGCGATGCCCGAGATCAGTCGGGCCAGGGCAATCACGGGCAGACGCATGGCAAGGGCGTCAGCCAGGGTGGCTTCGACGGGCGTGAGGATTATGTCGAAATCCCATCCAGCGCATCGCTCAACTTCGGCCAGGACGATTTCACGCTGTCCGCCTGGGTGTGGACCGCCCCGGACACCGACCACGCCCTCGGGGACGTGCTCACCCAGTACGACCCCGCGCGCCGCCGCGGGTTCAATCTGAGCCTCAAGGCCAGTGCGGGCGGCTACAGTTCTCAGGGAGACGATCGCCAGGTCGTGTTTGGACTCGACGACGCCCGGGAAGCCACCTGGGAGGACTGCGGCCGCCCCAGTCCGACCAGCAATTACGTGAGCAACGCCCTGACGGTCTTCGATGGTCACCTTTATGCCCCCATCACCGATGCGGCCAACGAAGAGGATTGGTGCCATGTCTTCCGTTACCGGGGCGGACAGGACTGGGAAGATTGCGGCCGGGTTGGAAACCTCAAGACGCGCGGCGTCGGAGGCATGGTTGTGCATCAGAGTCGCCTCTACGCATCGACCTGGAACTACGACTGGACGCGCGTCGACAGAGCCAGAAAGGATATCCCACCCTACCCCGCCGACTTCTGTCACGTCTATCGATACGCCGGTGGCAAGGAATGGGAGGACATCGGGCAGCCGGGAGAATGTCGCCGGCTATTCGGCATCGCGTCGTTCCGAGGCCAGCTCTACGTTGGCGGCGAAGATGGACGGTGCTATGTCCATGCGGGCGACCAGAACTGGCGCGAGTGTGGCCGGTTTCCCCGCTATGCGCATCCGCTGAGCGTGCATAACGGCCGCTTGTACGCGGGAGCGCTGGATCCTGCCGGAGTGCATGAGTACGACGGAAACACCTGGAAAGCACTCGGCAACCCGCAGCCCCCACCCGCTCGCTGCACGCAGATTCACGACATGGAGGTCTATCGCGGCAAGCTGCACGTCACCACCTGGCCGCTGGGGCACGTGATCCGTCTGGACCCTGAAGACAAGTGGACGGACTGCGGCCGGCTTGGCGACGCCACCGAGATGAACGCCCTCACGGTCTACAACGGCAAGCTCTACAGCGGCTCCATCCCTCGGGCCGAGGTCTTCCGCTACGACGAAGGCACCACGTGGACTTCGATCCGCCGCTTTCTTGACCCGGCCGGCTATGCGTTCAAGGACTCCAAAGAATGGGCGCGGGTCACGAGCCTCACGATCTACGGCGGCAAGCTTTTCGCCAGCATGGGAAGCTGCACCAGTTCCCACTTGGACGCGCCGGCCGATTTCCGTGGGAAGGTTTACGCGATGCAGGTTGGCGAGTGCGTCTCCTACGACCGCGACCTTGGGCCGGGCTGGAAGCATTTGGCGGCTGTCAAACGCGGGAACCGGTTGGAGCTGTTCGCGGATGGCAGCAAGGTCGCGGAATCAGCCGCATCCAAGAGTGGCATCGACTTGAACAACGGTCAACCGCTACGCATCGGCTTCGGCGAGAAGGATTACTTCTCCGGTAAGATTCGCGAGGTGCGCGCCTATCGTCGCGCTCTGGAGCCGTCCGCGATCCGGAGCCTGAAGGTCGCGTCCCAACCGTATTAACGGCTCGTCGTCGTCATGGCATATTGAGCAGCCGTCGGGGAACCTACCGCCTCTGCGTCATGGATCGAGCGGGGGACGCCGGAAAATATTGGATCCTCTACGCCGATCTCTCGGTCCGTGACGCGGATGCGGCCCCGCATGTGCCCCACGCCCAGTCGATCGTCAGCGCGTCCGGGCCAAAGAAATAGGCCCTCGGCTGCAGTTGCCGGATGACTGTGCCAGGAATCGCAGATGGTTGCGCGATCACGGCAGCGCGGCGGGCAGCTCGATTTTTGGCGGCGGCGGGCCTGAGCCTCGAGGGATTCTTTGCCTCTTTGCTCAGGCCCGAATTCGAGGTAGCCTGCAAGCCAAGCCATTCGGGAGCAGGGCTTCCCACGCGGCAGAGCCATTGGGAAGTCCCGAGTCGCTCGCCACGCCCTTCGTTCGTGCCTCACTCAGGGCGTGCCACTCGACCCGCGCAATGCCTCGTCCACCTCATCTCCGGCCTCGGCCGACGCGGTAGGAATTGCCGGGCCACGTCAAGTGCTGGTGGAACGCCGCCGAAGGTCGGAAGGATTGTCGCTGGTTCAACATAGCGGTCGCGTGCATTACCGCGCGCTTGGCCGCAACAGCCCGCGGACTGACCTTCAGCGTTTCCGTCTGTAGAACGATGCCGTCCATGGAGAAGGTCAGCGTGTAGTTTCCGGGTCGGGCGATCTCCACCGGCTTGCCGGTCTTGGTGCTGATGCCGTTGACGGTGCCATTGGGCGCGGTAACCAGCGTGTACGTGTTCGTCTGCCGCCAGGGTCCGGTCACCTGCAGGGTGATCTCCTTGCCCCCCTGCAAGACGGCCCCGCCGTTCTGGTCGACAAGTTGGAGCGAAAAGCCCAAGGGCCGCTCGGTGATGCTGAACTGCGGCGGGCTGACGACCTGGACGCTCGAGGCCGGCGCCCACGACCCGAAGGTGACGGTGATCGCAAAGCTTCCGTTGGGGACCGGTTGCCCCGCGGTCGGTTGAATGGCGGGAGTCGTGAAGTACGACCCGTAGCCGTTGCCGCCATCGCCGGCCTGGTCGTCAAACGCGAATCCGTAGGCGAGCGGCTGCGGGCCGCCCAGACTGCTCGGGCGAGCGTCGCTGAGACTCACATACGACTGGTGCATGTACCCGGCGTAAAAGTTCGCGGTGGCCGTATTGTTGTAGTAAGCCGAGGGGCTTGATCCCCATTGATCGGGGGTGTAGTTGGGATTGTTGGCGATGCCGCGATTGAGTGCGGCCACGATCACATTCTCGACGTCGGTGGCGTGCCCACCCGTGTCGAGCGCGAACACGCCGTCACCGGAGAAGACCATCTGCCCGGGGGTCTCGTGGGGAGTGGCGAGCCCCGGCGGAGGGGGCGGATAGTTGGCGTTGCCCGTGTTGGTGTTGAAGAACGGCCGGTAGATCTTGCACGAACTGGAATCCGAGCCGCTGATGGCGAGATAGGTCCTGCCGTCGGAATCCACCTTGGTCGTGCCGGTGAAGGTCACTCCGCCATAGTTCAGTGTGAACGTCGCGCCGTCGCCTCCGGCACTTTTGGGGGCATAATGGTTGAAGAATTTGTAGATGGCGAGGTCGAAGTACGAGGCCAGTGGATCATAGGAATGGATATTGGTCGGCGGCTCTTTCGCCGTGGGAGTGGCACTCCCGTCGTCGAGAAATGCCGTGGAATTCCCCCCGTTGACGTGAGCCAGGAGCTTGAACGGTCCGGTCGAGCTCGTCGAGCGGTAGACGTTGTAGCCGGTGGCGTTGAAGAACGGCTGCCACGTCAGGGCGATGCTCTTGAAGCCGGGAATGCCATTGGACATGGCGGACACGCTGTCCGAAGCCAGGCCCTCGCCGGTATTGCTGGTGGGGGTGATCACGTAGTAGTAGGTCACGCCGTCAGCGAGCTGACCGCCGGGCTGGCACTTGGCATAGAGGGCGTTCGGGGGATTGCTTTCAATCGCCAGGATGTCGCTCGGGTTCACCAGACGCAGCGAGCTCGTATCCGAATAGGCCGGAATGGCCGGGAAAGTGAACCGATCGTCGGGCGTGACGGGGGATGTCCCCTTGGTCGTCGTGACGGTGATATCCACCGTTCCCGTCCCCCCCTGCGGAACGGTCACGGTCAGAGTCGTATCATTGACGACGTGCACGTTCGTCCCGTTCAGCGAACCGAATTTCACCGTCGTTTGGCCGGCCGCGAAGTTATATCCCCCAATCGTGATGGTCTGCCCCGGGGCGGCATTGTTCGACGAGAGCCGGGTGATGACCGGTAGATCGGCGTGGTAGGTGAGCGCCGGCGTGGTCGTCGCCGTTTGACCGTTGATCGTCACGGTCACGTTGACGGCGCCGGCCCCCACATGGGGCGGGACGATCGCCAGGATCTGCGTCGTCGACAGCACGGTAAATGCGGCTTTCGTGGTGCCGAACAGCACCTCGCTAGTGGATGTGGCGAGGCTGGGGTCGGTGAAGTTGGAACCGTTGATGATGACCGTATTGCCCCCCGCGATCGGGGCGATGCTGGTCGAGAGACCGGTTACGGTGGGTGTCCCGCCGGTGCCGAACGTGAAGTAGTCGGTGCTCGGATACGTGGGGGAGGTGCCACCCGTGCTGGTCACCGTTACGTCGACGGTCGTGTTGGTCAGGGTGGTCGGCGGCGTGACCTTGATCTTCGTCAGTTTGGACGCCGAGTCATACGTCTTCTCGGTGATGGTGCCCGCCACGCCTCCGAAGTTGACGGCGAGCAGCGGATCATTCGGCGAGACGTTGAAGACTTCTACCGTGACCGAGGTCCCGGAATGGACGCTCAACGGGTCGATCCCCAGAGCCGGCTGATAGAGTTGCGGGGCGGTGGTTGTATTTCCTGCGAGGAGCGAGCTCAGGAACGGCGAGCTGGCTCCGACAGTGGACAAATAGGTGGGATAGCTGTTTAGTCCACTGAATACGTCCTGCCGATTGAGCTGCACCCCTACGCCGCTGGGCGTGATGTAGGTGGAGACAGACCACACCTGTTGTCCGGTGGCCAGGGTCCCGGTTCCTCCGGTGGAGCCCGTGAACGATGTCGCAGTCAGGCCTGTGTACGTGATGGTCTGGACGGTCCCTCCGACCATGACCTGAAACGCTCCCTGACTCGCAAACCCGGCGGTCGAGACGACGTTGATCGTCCCTTCGGGGAGCGACGCGCCGTTCGAGGCCAGGGCGATGGTGGTGACGGGGGTCGCTGCAACGGTGATCGGGTAGCCGAACTGGTCGACGGTCGACGTGTTGATGTGCATGCCGGCCTGATCGAGCGTGAACTCGACGAAGTCGTAACTCTGCGCCGTGTTGGGATCGTTGACCGAGGAAGGAGCCGGAGCCGCAACGCCGCCGGCGTTCGTGGAGAGGTAGGGGGCGTGGCCGATGCCAAACACCAGCCGCGCACCGTTGAGCTGGTACGTATTCGAACTGATGCCCAGTTCGGTATTTCCATTGGGAATGTCGGGTATGTAGACAGTGGCCGTGCTGGTCCCCGGTTGCTGCGCATTCGGCGTGAAGGTCAGCTTCTCGACCTCGACGACGCCGTTTGTCGGCACCTGTTGGGCGGTTCCGCTCGCATCCCATTCGATGTTGTACTGGACGGTGACTGTTTTGGCGTTCGTCACGGGGGAGGCGACGCTTCCGTACATCGCCACGTAGATGTCCTGGCTGGCCAGGCTGGTCGGGGCGTTGATCGTGAAGGGAATGGTCGCCGACAGCAACTCGCGGTTTTCCAGAACATCGACCCATGCACTGAACGGGGTCGACATCAGTCGCCGCCGGCGCGTGTCTGGCTTAGCGCGAACAGGGAACAGCCCCGAGATCCAACGAAACATCGTGGCCCGACTGTACATGGAAATCTCCGGCGCTTTTGCATTGAACTGGGAGAGAAATTCGTGCCGGGCCAAACATAGCATGCGATTCTCGCCCCGGCGGGGGACTCTTGCTTTCGGGGGCGCCGCAACAGCGGCATGTTCGACTACGTTGCGTATCGTTGCGTCGAACGGCACTCGGCTGCGCCTCGCGGCTCAACGTTGGCAGGGCATTTCGCGAATAGGCAGCAAATTCGGCGTATTCCTGTGGCGACGAACATTCAGCGCGGTCGCTTGGGGCCAGGGAGGAATACGACTGGTTCGCTCTCTTCATCCATGTGTCCAGCCCGCCGATCGCCGATAATCGCGGCTCGAAACCTGGGGGGTTGGATAAAATGGAAAGAATAATCGGCGTTGAATTTCGGCAACATTTTTGCGCCGCAGCGGGAAACATGCTGTAGAGTTTGGCGTGGCAATTTCGCCACATCGATCCTGGCGAGGGGCTCGTCGACACGGAAGTCGGCAGACTGATCGTCGCTGGACGCGAGTGGTAAAATAGGACCGGCCTTGCTGACCAGGATGCAGCGCCCGCATGGGTAGCAGGTTGTGCTCTCCGTGCGGAGAGGATGAGTTGTTCCCGAATCGCTTTGTCCCAGAAACAGCATCCGAGACGATTATGTCCAGAGTGAGCATTGCATCGAAGTTGGTCCGTTCGCTGTCGATTCTTGGCGTGACGATTGTGCTGGTGACGGCCGCAAGTTCGGCCCCAGCTCAACAGCAACAACCGCAGCAGCGGAATGGCTTCCAGCTCCGCGTCTTCAAGGACGAGGCGGGAAGCCACAAGTACTCGGTCTTCGTTCCGGCCGGTTACACGCCGGCGAAGAAGTGGCCCGTCATTCTGTTTCTGCACGGCGCAGGCGAACGCGGGACGGATGGACTCCTCCCTGCTGGCATCGGGCTCGGCCCGCTCGTGAAAGCGCGGGAAGCCAACTTCCCCTTCCTCGTGGTGTTTCCGCAGAACGAAGAAGTGCGCGGACGGATCCTCACCGGCTGGTCTCCTGACTCGCCGGATGGCAAACGGGCATTGGCGATTCTGGCGCAGGTCGAAAAGGATTTTAGCGTCGATCCCAAGCGTGAGATTCTGACCGGCTGGTCGATGGGAGGTTACGGCGCGTGGGAGATCGCCGCCACAAATCCCGAGCGCTGGCTGTCGGTCGTCCCGCTCTCGGGAGGGGGCGACGTCACGCTGGCCGAGAAGCTCAAGAACGTTCCCGTCTGGGCGTATCACGGGGCGCGCGACAAAGTCGTTCGGCCCGAAGGAACGCGGAATATGGTCGAGGCCCTCAAGGCCGCCGGCGGGCAGCCCCGCTACACCGAGCTGGCGGACGGCGATCACAACATCTGGACGCAGGTCTACGACGACGATCGTCTGTTTTCCTGGATGCTCAGTCCGAAGAGCGACCCAGCGACATTGCGGGCTGTGACGTCGCGTCCGCCAATGCCGGCGGGCCAGACATCGAAGATTGTCCCCGAGCCGCCGTTCGTCCCCGCTCTTGATGTCCCCCGCGCCATGTACGTGCGGATGGGGAACGAGATGCTGGCGGCGCTCGCCGATTCGATTCCCAAGGTGGTCCCGCGCGAATCGCTCAGCGGATATCTGAACGACATCTCGGATTCGACCGAAGCCGAAGGGTATCAGTTCAGCGTCTACATGTCGGGGATCACATACAGCGCCCAACTCGTGCGTGCCAATGTGAAGGCCTATCAGAAGGATCGCCTCAACGTGCAACTGGGGCTGAGCAACGTGCAGGTCACGATTGGCGGGACGTCAGTCACCGGCGACAGCCATTCAGCGAATGCCGGGCCGATCAGCGTGATCATCGGCCACCAGCGCCCGGTCTGGCTGACGTTTGACGTGACGCCGGTTGTTGTCGATCGGCGTTTGCGTTTGAAACTGGTTGCGACGGGTTTCAATATTCCCAGCGACAACTGGTACGTCAGCGGTCCTTCGGGGGTTTCGGTCCGCGGATTCGGGCTGACGCGCGACAAGGTCTCGAGTGGATTGGTCAACGGCATCTACGGAAAGAAAGGCACGATCGAGCGCGAAGTGGCGGCCGTTGTGCCCAAGCTGATCGCACAGATGGAGCAGAAGCTCGACGTGACGCAGTTCAACAAGTCGGCGGTCGGAGGGATCTGGCCGTTGCCGGTCTACCAGCCGCGGTTGAGAATCTGGCCGGCGGAAGTCAGCACGGATGATAAGGGCGTGTCGCTGGTCCTCGGCGTGACGGCGGCGGCGGTTGATCCGTCGAAGCCTCCGAAGCAGGTTCAGGTCGTGCAGCCGGTCGGTCCGTCGGCGGCCCAGGTGCCGCTGGTGACGACGTTGCAGATCGGTATGTCGCCGCAGACGCTGGCCCCGCTTTCGGAGTTGCTCGTTCAGGCCGACGTGGCCCGCATTCACGTGGAGATCGGAAGAGCGTC
>JAGVKR010000487.1 GCA_020050375.1 Planctomycetales bacterium | reverse complement strand
TCCATCAGATCGCGCGCGAGGACTTGCCCCAAACCCCAGTTGCCATCGCAGACGAGGGCGGCGGGGGTTTCGCGTTCAACGATGAGCGGCTGAGCGGGGCGGACGCGCCCCTCTTTGATCGCCGCGATGTAAAACGGAATCCGCATCACGCCGTGCGAATCGTAGCCGCGGAGGTTGGCCCCGATCAGGCTTTTGGCGACGACAGCCGCCTCGCGGCGGTCGAGCCCGGCGGCCACAAAGAGCGCTTCGGCAAATCCGGTCAAATCGTCAGTCTTTAGCGTTTTCACGGCGGTTTTCTCGGAAGAGGCGGGTTCGTCAATCAGGTTCGGTGAAGGACGCGAAGGGGCAAGCACGGCGGTGCAACAATTTCGGAAAAGTCCGGTCGCATTCAAGGCTTGCCATTTCGCGGCATGCTGAATTTCGCATCATATCGCTACGAAACGTGCGCGGGGAGTGACCGGCACTACAGGCAAGCTTCTCGAATTCCGGTTGCTCCGAATGAACCGGGGAGGTTCAGTGTGCCGGTCGGGACAAGCGGCCCTGCGATCAGCGAAGAGCGCCGCCCCGATGGACGATACCTTTGACGGCGACAGGGAAAACCCAACCGGAAAACTTGACGAGATCAGCATCATTTGACAATCGTTCGGAGGGACCGCGAGACCATGCTCGAAAGCCTCGACGCGATCCACGATTTGGAAAAGCTGCGAGCCTTCATCCATAAGACGTTGTGCGACCGGGAAAACATCCTGCAAGACCAGTTCGGCCTGACGGAAATCGCTTTGATTCGCAACGGCCAGCCCTGCGGCCTGCAATTCTGCCTGCACGGCCCGCGCAGCATTCGCCTGGAGGCGATCTGGGTGGCCGACCGCAACCTGCTGTACTTCTATGACGCCCGTGGAGTCCGATTTTTGAAATTGCAATTGCGTCAGCGGCTCTGCCTGTGTGCCGCTTGAGACCATCACGATACCCCCGACGGGCTGGTGTTCGGCCCGTCTCCCTTGGGAAAACCCGGCCTCGCCAGAGGCCGGGTTTTTTTGTAAACCAGCCCGACGCGCCAGCAAGGCCATGCGTGAAAGGCGATCAAACACGTCTTTGCTGACGCGTCGGGCTGGTATTCTTCGCGCTCCTTGTGACATTCCTTTCCTCCAGTCCTGCGCCGGAAGACGGCGGCAAAAAGCACGAATGTCCACAAAACGGAAGATCACTCAGCCACATCCCTTTTTTCCGTATCCGTTTCATCTGCGCCATCCGCGCATCTCTGTAATTCCTCCCGTCCAATCGACAAACGACTGTCCCCGATTCGAGCGACTTCTGTTACACTGCGGACGTCGTTTGCGGTCAGTTCCTCAGGACGTGAGCCGATTCATCACGATGAAAGTTCTGTTAGCCAACCCGCGCGGGTTCTGCGCCGGCGTCAACATGGCGATCGAATGCCTCGACCAGGCGATTCGCATCTGCGGCCCGGAGATCTACGTCTTTCACGAAATCGTCCACAACAAGTACGTCGTGGATCGGTTTACGAAGCAGGGAGTTCGGTTCGTTGACCGTCTCTCGGAGGTGCCGCAGGGAGCGTACCTGTTGTACAGCGCCCACGGCGTCTCTCCCCAGGTGCGGGCCGAAGCGCGCCAGCGGCAATTGAAAACGATCGACGCGACCTGCCCGCTGGTGACGAAAGTTCACCTCGAGGCGGTCCGTTTCAGCCGGCAGGGCTACCGGATTGTGCTGATCGGACACGAAGGTCACGACGAGGTGATCGGAACAATGGGCGAGGCCCCGGATAACATCATCCTCGTCGAATCCCCCGAGGACGTCGACCGGCTGGAGGTTCCCGAAGGGACGAAGCTGGCGTACCTGACGCAAACGACGCTGAGCGTGGCCGAGGCGACTCGCGTCATCGACCGCTTGCGCGAGCGGTTTCCCGCGATCGTTTGCCCGCCCAAGGAAGACATCTGCTACGCCACGACCAATCGGCAGGAGGCGGTGAGCGAACTGGCTCCGCAGGTCGACCTGGTGCTCGTGCTGGGGAGCCAGAACAGCTCGAACAGCCAGCGGCTCAAGGAGATCGCCGCCGAGCTTGGCAAACCGGCGCATCTGATCGACGGCGTCAAAGAAATGCGGCAGGAATGGTTCGACGGCGTCGAGTCGGTGCTGATCACGGCCGGCGCGAGCGCGCCCGAAGTGGTTGTGCAGGAATGCGTCGAGTACCTGCGCCAGCACTGCAGCGCAGAGGTCGAGGAGATCACGATTCGCACGGAGGATGTGAGTTTCCATCTCCCACGCGAATTGCGGGTCCTGCAGGCGACCGCTCCGGTGTGATGCTGCACAATCTGTTCTCGCAACTCGTCGACGAGGTGGCGGCGAACGTTTTGCTGCACCGGTTTTTGCGGCGTCGTGGCTCGGCCCCTGGCAAGGGTCCCGACCGCGAGTCGCTCCCCGGATTGTACACGGGCGACTTGAGCACGTTTTATGCCCCGGCCCCGGCCGTCGTCGATCTCGAATCCGAGCGCCGGCTCGTCGACCGCAATGCCGATCGCACCGTTTGGGATTTTCGATT
>JAGVKR010000293.1 GCA_020050375.1 Planctomycetales bacterium | reverse complement strand
GGCGCTCGACCGCCGCTCTCGTGCGGACTGCCGTCTGCGTCGAGCCGCGCGACGGACGGATGCACGTCTTCCTGCCGCCGGTCGAGCGCCTCGAAGACTACATCGAACTGATCGTCCTCGTCGAGCAGACGGCCTCCGAGCTGCAACTTCCCGTGCTGATCGAAGGCTATAAGCCGCCCTCGGATCATCGGCTCAAATCGTTCCAGATCACTCCCGACCCCGGTGTGATCGAAGTCAACACGCAACCGGCCCACAACTGGCGCGAACTGGTCGACATCACCACGACGCTCTACGACGAAGCGCGGGCCACGCGCCTATGCACCGAGAAGTTCATGCTCGACGGACGGCATTGTGGCACCGGCGGCGGCAATCATATGGTGATCGGCGGACCGACACCGGCCGACAGCCCGATTCTCCGTCGTCCCGATCTGCTCCGCAGCCTGCTGACCTGCTGGCACAATCATCCGTCGCTTTCATATTTGTTCTCGTCGCTGTTCGTCGGCCCGACCAGCCAGGCGCCGCGCCTTGACGAGGCGCGTAACGACAGTCTCTACGAGCTGGAGATCGCCTTTCGGCAGATCCCCGACCAGGGCGACTGTTTGCCTTGGCTTGTCGATCGCGCCTTCCGGCATCTGCTCACCGATGTGACGGGCAACACACACCGGGCCGAATTCTGCATCGACAAGCTGTATTCACCGGACGGCGGCGATGGACGCCGCGGGCTGGTGGAGTTGCGGGCCTTCGAGATGCCGCCCCATGCCCGCATGAGCCTGGTTCAGCAATTGCTGCTGCGGGCCCTGATCGCCCGCTTCTGGTCCAGCCCCAACTCGCAAAAGCTGGCGCGGTGGGGGACCGAATTGCACGATCGGTTCCTGCTGCCGCACTTCATCGAGCAGGATTTCGAAGACCTGATCGACGAGTTGTCGCAAGCCGGGTTCCCCCTGCAGAAAGACTGGTTCGCCCCCCACGTCGAGTTCCGCTTTCCGCGATTGGGGGTGATCGCACAGCGCGGCGTGCAACTCGAATTGCGGACGGCCATCGAGCCGTGGCATGTGCTCGGGGAGGAGCAGGGGCCCGGCGGCACGGCGCGGTACGTCGATTCTTCGGTCGAACGCCTGCAAGTCAAAGTGCAGGGACTGACGGAGGCCCGGCACGTCGTGACCTGTAACGGATATGCGGTTCCACTCCATCCCACCGGCACCGTGGGCGAGTTCGTGGCCGGCGTGCGCTTTCGGGCCTGGCAGCCCCCGTCGTGCCTGCACCCGACGATCGGTGTCCATGCGCCGCTTGTGTTCGACATCTACGACACCTGGACCGGCCGATCGGTGGGAGGTTGCCAATACCACGTCAGCCATCCGGGGGGCCGCTCGTTCGAAACGCTGCCAGTCAACGCCGCGGCGGCCGAGAGCCGCCGCCAGTCGCGATTCTTCGCCTTCGGGCACTCTCCTGGCGTGTGGAACGTCGTCCGGCCCCAGATCAATCCCGAGTGTCCGCTGACGCTGGATTTGCGGAAGGCGCCGGTTATTCCGAGCGTGACCCCCGTGATCGGAAACGAGTTGTCGTCACCGCTGCGAGCCTCCGGTATACTGGAGCTGAACGGAGAGAGCGCAGAGGTCTCGCTCCGCGAGTTGCACACCTCACGCGGAGCGTGAGGATTCACCTCGGCAGCGGGGCGACATGCTTGGCAGCACAGAGGACATTCCCGAAACCCACCCGCTCGCGACACCGGTCGCCGACTGGCTCGATTATCCTCCACGAACGGGCATGCCCGACGAGTTGTTCGACTCGGCGGGAGAGGTTCGCCCGCACTGGGAGCTGTTTCTCGCGTCGCTACGCGAATTGGGTCTCCCCGAGCTGACGCGCCGGTGGAACGAGGCGAAGCACCTGATCCACGAGAACGGGGTCACCTACAACGTGTATGGCGACCCGCGCGGCATGAACCGCCCGTGGCAGCTCGATCCCATTCCGCAGTTGATCTCGCAAAGCGACGCCGAGACGCTCGAACAGGGGCTGATCCAGCGCGGTCGACTGCTCGAAATCCTGATGCAGGATCTTTACGGACCTCAGCGAACGCTGGCGACGGGCCTGCTTCCGCGGCAACTCGTTATTCACAATCCGGCGTTTCTGCGGTCGTGTCACAACATCAACGTTCCGGCGAATCGGTATCTGCACCTGTACGCGGCCAACATCGGTCGCGGCGCCGACGGCATCTTTCGCGTGCTGGGGGACCGCACGCAATCTCCGTCGGGGGCGGGTTACGCACTCGAAAATCGAATCGTGTTGTCTCGGATGCTGCCGGACGCCTTCCGCGAGTGCCAGGTGCAGCGGCTGGCTCCGTTCTTTCGCACGTTGCGCGATACCTTGCGATCGATCGGTCCGCACAACCGCGACAACCCCCGCATCGTCCTACTGACGCCCGGCCCCTACAACGAAACCTATTTCGAGCACGCGTATCTCGCGCGCTACCTGGGATACACGCTCGTCGAAGGGGCCGATCTGACGGTCCGCGATAACCACGTTTTTCTGAAGGTGCTGGGGGGGTTGCAGCCGGTGGACGTCATTCTCCGCCGCCTCGACGACGATTATTGCGATCCACTCGAATTGCGTCCCGACTCGTTCCTGGGAGTTCCCGGTCTGGTCCAGGCGGTCCTCGCGGGAAATGTGGCGGTCGCCAATGCGCTCGGGACGGGGCTGCTCGAAACACCGGCGCTCCTGGCGTTTTTGCCCGGTCTCTGCCGTCATTTTCTTGGCGAAGATCTGCGGCTCCCATCAGTCGCCACCTGGTGGTGCGGGGAGCGAGTCGCCTGCGAATACGTGCTCGCGCACCTCGACGAGCTCGTGATCAAACCGGCCCTCGCCAGCACCCGTCTCGAACCGGTCTTCGTTGATGAGCTCAGTCGCGTCCAGCGCGAAGAGCTGATCGTGCGAATCCGCGCGCGGCCGGGCGACTATGTCGGGCAACAGCGGTTGACTCTCTCGACGACACCCGTCCTCGAAGGGAAGCGACTGCAACCGCGCCATCTTGTCCTGCGAACGTATCTGGCCGCTCACGATGACTCGTTTTTGATGATGCCCGGCGGTTTGACGCGAGTCAGCGCCGCCGCCGATACGATGGTCGTGTCGATGCAGCGCGGCGGGGGAAGCAAGGACACGTGGGTTTTGTCGGATGCGCCGGTCAGCGAGGTCAGCCTCCTTCAACCCGGTGGTCAACCGGTGGCGCTCAATCGGGGGGGAAACGACCTTCCCAGCCGCGTGGCCGACAACCTCTACTGGCTCGGCCGGTACGTCGAACGGGCCGAAGCCCTGACCCGCCTGTTACGGGCCGTCTTCGTACGTTTGACCGAGACCTCCGGGCTGGAAGAATCGCGCGAGCTGCCAGTTCTGCTGCGGACCGTGACCGAGCTGAGCAAGTGCCTGCCCGGATTCGTCGGCGAAGGCGCGGCCGAGCATGGGGCCGGAGAAGCTGGAGGCCAGGCCGGCGGCCTTGCGGCGGTTGTCCCCTTGCGGGGCGTAGGAGGCGGTCATTTTCGGATGCCTTGAGGATCAGCGGGCCGCGATC